>JAFYUT010000108.1 GCA_017549485.1 Akkermansia sp. | reverse complement strand
TCTGTTTCTTCTTCTGTTTCTTCTTCTGTTTCCTCGTATTCCTCCTCCTCGTCGTCGTCCTCCTCCACTATACACTCAATTTCTTGCTTAGTAGTTATTTGTACTTGATAATCACCGATTTGCAAGCGGCAGGGCAATGAGAAGTCCACAGGCTCGGTTAACTCCGACTCCATGTTGTAGTGTGCAGCGTATTCCAAACTGCCGCTGATGCTCAGGGAATCTAATTGAGGAAATTGTTGGCAGCTTGATAAGTCAAACTCTAAAGTGGTGAGCAAAATGCCGTTTTCTTCTTTGATGTCCGTTTCTTTCGGGGTATATACCGTACCGGTAGCATCGGTTAATTTTAAATCGGCTTTTACCGCGGTAACGCAACTGCGCCCCACAAGAATGTACCCTCCTTCCTCTTGAGCCCATTCTTTTTCAATCTCGTAGCGGGCGGGGTCTTCTTCCGGTTCGTTGGTTTCCGGTGGGTTTTCAACATATCGGAGACATTGCTCGTGCAGAGCTTTGTCCGTCATGGCTGCTAATTGGAGAGTCAATTCCGAATCATCAAACGCCACATGTAACACATGCAATTGCGGTGTCTGTTCAGCTGCTGCAAAAGCGTAGGTAAGAGTGGGTAATATGAGGAGCAGTCTTTTCATGATGGCTTCAATATAGCAGCTATACCCCCTGAGTCAAGCAGAAAAAAAGCCTAAAATGAGCATTGCTGCTTGCTTTTACAGCTTCTTTATGTTAAATTAACTTTGTACAGAGCGGGTACTAATTGGAGAAACATCTGCACCACGGGAGGAAACGATGATTCGTATCTATTCACAGTCAGAGGAGGGAATCTCGCGCACGGTTGGCCTGGAAGAACAGGAAAACCGTAAGGGTGATATTTTTTGGATTGATTTGCTTACGCCTAATGCAGAGGAACTTTCGTTTGCAGAAAAGCTTTGTGCTATTGAAATGCCCACTAAGGATGAGATGCGGGAAATTGAGGCTACTTCTCGTCTGTATTGTGAAGATGGCGGGCGTTTCATGACCACAACGGTGCTTTCCCGCGTAGAGACGGATGAACCCATCATTGCAGAAATAACATTCATTCTGAAAGAAAAACTGCTCATCACCATTCGCCATACCGATTCCTACTCTTTCCGTGTATTCTCGCACCAATTATTGCGCCGTCAGACCACGAACCGTGACTTGGTGTTTATCGGCTTGCTGGAGACATTGGTAGACCGCCAGGCCGACGTGTTGGAGCGATTCGGTACAGAGCTTGATACGCTCTCCAAGAAAGTGTTCATCTCTCAGCGCCGCCGTAAAGAGAAAGAGGAAACACCTGATACGGACGATTTGCGCGATGCGTTGGAAGAGCTGGGGCGCGTGGGTGACCTGATTACCCGCCAGCGCGACGCCTTGGTTAACTTGCTGCGTTTGATTACCTTTGCCGGCAATGAAGACTCCTGCATGAGCGCCCACGATAGTTTGTATGTGCCGCTCCGTCCGGTTTCCCGAGACGTTACCTCTCTTTCCGAGTACGCTTCATTCCTCTCTAATAAGATTAATTTCATGCTTGATGCCGTGTTGGGTCTCATCAATATTGAGCAGAACGACATCGTGAAGGTGTTCACCATCATGAGCGTGGTGTTCTTGCCCCCCACGCTTATTGCCAGCATATTCGGCATGAATTACCGCTATATTCCTTTCCTTGAAACAGAGTGGGGCTTCTGGCTCTCTCTCATCCTTATGGTATTGGCCGGTGCCATACCTCTCATTATATTCAAACTCAAACGATATATCTGACGCCATGATCAGCAAGCGCAAGGTAGACCAGCCCGAGCTGGAAATTCAGAAGGCAAACATCCTCGTGGAAGCTCTGCAGTACATGCAGTCATACCGCGATAAAATGGTGCTTATCAAGTTCGGAGGCTCTGCCATGGATGACCCCGAGTTGGTGCAATCCCTCATGCGCGATATTGTAGTGCTTGAAGCCATGGGGCTGAACCCCGTGGTAGTACACGGCGGTGGCAAGGCTATCTCTAAAGCCATGGCCGAGGCCGGCTTGGAGGCCAAGTTTGTGAACGGCTTGCGAGTCACCACACCCGAGGCCATTGATATTGTGGAGCGTACGCTCAGCGGTACCATCAACCCCGGGTTGGTGCGCATGATGCGTGAGGCCGGTGGTAAAGCTGTGGGTATTCCCGGTACCAACGTGTTTGTGGGTGAGAGAATTACTGAGCGCGATGCCGATGGCAATCCGGTGGATATCGGCATGGTGGGGCAGGTTATCGGTTCTTTGCTTTCTCGTGTAGAAGAAGCTCTCTCTCTGCAAATTACCCCCATTATCTCCCCCTTGGCCAGAGAACTGGGTACCAACCAAGCGCTTAACGTGAATGCCGACTTGGCCGCAGCCGCCTTGGCTCGCGAGCTTAAACCCGTGAAGCTTATTTACATTTCAGACGTTCCCGGGTTGATGTACGACCCCAAGGACCCCTCCACCATCATTAAGAGTATTAATCGTAAAGAGGCTGACGAGTTGATGAAAACCGGCGTTATCTCCGGCGGTATGATACCCAAGGTGAAGAGCGCCATAGATGCCCTGAATGCCGGTGTGCGTAAAGTGCACTTCATTGACGGGCGTTTGCCGCATACCTTGTTGCTTGAGATTTTCACGCCTGAGGGTATCGGCACCGAGATTGTCCGCGAACAGCGCTGATGCAGCCGTTTATGCAGCCCCCCGCTTCCATTGGTGTCGTGAGTCCGGTGCGCTCGCCTGAGTGCATGATGGTCATGCAGGATTTTTTGCATGCTTGCGAGCAATCCGGAATGCTGGCGTATGAATACGGCCGCCATACGCAGAATGACCCGGTGTTGGGTAAGCCCGATATGCTGATTTGCTTGGGGGGCGATGGTACGATTCTCTCCTTGTCTGCATTTGCGGCTCAGCATCATATCGTGTTGGGCGGTATTAACATGGGGCATTTGGGATTCTTGACGGCATGTGCTCGTGAGGATATCCATACGCTGGTGGCCTGCCTTGCTAATGGCAATTACGGGGTTGAGTCTCGTGCGATGCTGTCTGTATCCCAGCAAGGCTCGGTAAGTGCGGAAAAAACGGAGCCGCTTTTGGCTCTCAACGAGATATCACTCATGCGTGACCAAACCGGGCGCATGATTGATGTGGATGTAGAGCTGGATGGCTGTCTGTTGAATCGTTACCATGCAGACGGTGTTTTGGTGGCAACACCCACGGGGTCAACGGCTTATTCTCTTTCTGCCGGCGGCCCTCTGCTGTGGCCCAGTGCCGGGGTGATGTGTCTTACCCCCATTTGCCCGCACAGCTTGACCAGTCGTCCGGTGGTGTTGCCCGACGATGTGGAGGTGACGCTGCGCCCGCGTGAGCGCCGAGGCAGGGCGGGAGAATCTTTGATTTATTCCATTGACGGGCATGATACTCGCCCGATTGCTCTTAATGAGACGCTGGTCATTCGTAAGGCTGATACGGCTTTGCGTTTGTTGACGCTGCCTAACAGCGATTATGCTGCCCGTTTACGTGCCAAACTCGGTTGGTAAGCTCAGGCCGTAAAATTATCCGCGATTGCAAAATTTGCGCTTGCTAAATGGATGAGATTTTGGCAGAATAGCGCGCATGGCGTATCGTACAATAGTGGCGTTTTTTATCCTTACTCTGGCATGTATGTTCGGCTGCCAGCAGCAGGGTATTAACAGTTACCGCAGACCGCCTGTTTACAAGTTCAAGCAGGATTCTACGCCCTTAGTACAGCGCTCTATTACCCGTTTGGCCAAAGAGGCTAACATTAAAATCCGCATGATGCCGTCAAGCTCGCGCCAGCGCCGTGGGGCCAGGCGTTTGAGCCCCTCTTTCATCACCATTCACAGCACGGCTAATCACTCCCCGACCTCTACGGCCATGCAGCACTCCCGTGCTCTTTGTCGCGGGGCTTTTACCAACCGCAGCTGGCATTTTACGGTAGACCAATTCATGGTGGTGCAGAACCTCCCCTTGCACGAAACCGGGTGGCATGCCGGTAATAATGCCGGTAACAACAACTCTATCGGTATTGAGATGTGTGAGTGCGAAAGCCGTGGCCATAATCACTTCCGTACATGGGATCGTGCTGCCAAATTGACCGCCGTGTTGATGAAACGCTACAATATTCGCTTGCGTTATGTGGTGCCGCATTATCACTGGACCCGCAAAAATTGTCCGGCCCCGCTCATGAACAATGGGCGCCCCGGCCCTAAGTGGATGTGGTTCCTCTCCCGCATTGACTACTACTACCGCTGTATCAATCAAGGTATGTCCAACCGCTGATGCCCACTCCCGGCAGAATACGATTGGCAGATGCGCTGGGAACCCTGCCATTCTTGAATCCCAGAGAACTCAAGGTATTGCAGGCCGCTGCTTTTGAGACGGTTGAAGATGTGCTGATGCGTGTGCCACGCCGCTACGAAGACCGCCGCAGTACTAAGCCGATTGCAACGCTCGTGAATGGCGAAACCGTCAGTTTGATGGTGCATGTGTACAGTGCAGGTTGGCGATTCTCGTACAAACGTTATTTTGAAGTGAGTGCAGGGGCAGAGGGCGACCCGTACGGTGCGCGTATTTATCTGCGCTGGTTTAACATGCCTTATGTGGCTAAGCTGCTTGCCATGGGAATGAATCTTTCCGTTTACGGTAAGGTCAAAGAATATGCTGGCAAACTCACCATAACGAACCCTGATTTTGAAATCATGGAGGATGAAGATGCCGGGCACCGTTTGGTGGCTGCGGCCATGGGCGGTATCCCTGTTTCTCTGCCGGATATGCCTGATACGGACCTGATTCATACCGCAAGAATCGTGCCGATATACCGAGGAATATCCGGTATGTCTGCCCGTAGCTTTCGCGCTTTGGTGTGGCGTTTATTGCAGGAATTGCCTGCCGATACACCCCAACCGGGATATGATGTAGCACCGGCTTACCCTTTCCGCGAAGCCTTGCAAGATATTCACTTTCCTGCATCGCCCGAAGTATCGCACAAGGCGCGTATGCGTTTTGCTCTTGCGGAGTGTTTCCGCCAGCAATTCACCGTGGCGTGGAAACGACGCCGCACGCAAGGTAGGGTCGGGCAAATTACCGCTGCGGGAGACGGCTATTTACAAGAGTTGCTGGAATCGTTGCCCTTTTCTCTGACTCCGGCTCAGCAGCGTTGTGTGGCAGAGATTCGGCAAGACATGGAAAAACCGCAGCAAATGAACCGCTTGCTGCAAGGTGATGTGGGGAGTGGTAAAACACTGGTAGCCTTGTGTGCTATGCTGTTGGCGGTAGAGAGCGGCAAAACCGCGGCCATGATTGCCCCCACTCAAATTCTGGCTGAGCAGCATTACAACAATTTCCGGCGCTTGCTCAAGGATATGGATGTGCGGCTTTCCCTGCGTACATCCGACCGGGCTGATGACTCCGATATCATCCCCGAAGTCGGGTATGGCGATGCTTCTCCCCGCATTATCGTGGGCACTCACGCATTGTTGTACAAAAAAAATCGCCCCGTCAATCTCGGCTTAGCCGTAATAGATGAGCAGCACAAGTTCGGTGTAGCCCAGCGAGAAAAGTTTATCAACTGTGGTGATAATCCCGATGTGTTGGTCATGACGGCCACCCCTATCCCCCGCACGCTTACACTTACCCTGTACGGTGATTTGGATGTATCGGTTATTGATGAATTGCCTGCTAATCGTGGTGAAATTATAACAGCACTGCGAACTCCTGCGCAAATGAAAAAGATTATTTCCTTCATGCGTACCGAGTTGGAGGCGGGCCGCCAGATTTACATTGTTTCGCCCCTGATTGACGAGAGCGAAACACGCCAGCAAGCCTCGGCTATCAAAGAACTGGAAAAATGGCGTGCCGTTTTCCCCGATGTCAATATAGGGCTATTGCATGGCCGCCTCTCAGCCGAAGAAAAAGATGCAGTGATGGGGGATTTTCGTGCGGCTCATACCAAGATTTTAGTGGCAACAACCGTGGTAGAGGTGGGGGTAGACGTGCCTAATGCTACCATCATGATGATTAATGATGCCGACTCGTTCGGTCTTTCTCAGCTGCACCAGTTGCGTGGCCGTATTGGCCGTGGTCAATACAAGAGCTATTGCATTTTGCTCTCAACAGCTAAGCCGGGTGAACCCGGGCGTGAGAAATTAGAGGTGCTGTGCAGTACACTTAACGGCTTTGAAATTGCTGAAGAAGATTTCCGTTTGCGTGGCCCGGGGGATGTACTGGGCACGGCGCAAAGCGGGCTTGGTACGGTGCGTTTTGCCGAGTGGCTCAGCGATATGCGCCTGATTCACCGTGCTAATCGAGATGCCACGGCTATTTTGGATGCCGACCCTGAGCTGCGTCTACCCGAGCATGCGCCCTTGCGCGCTCTGATTGAGCATGAAGAGGAGCAGGGGATTGTGGGGTGATGCCTCTCTGGTTTCGGTCCCTCATTTGTTTTTGTCCTGCGGTATATTTGCTTGCATTACGTTGCAAAATCTTGTCAATGGCAGCGAGATGTGGTAGAATCCTCCCGTTATCACTCTTACCAGCATGTCATTTTGCCGCCCCATTGATACTCATGGTCGCCCCATCATCCTCGTCGGTATGATGGGGAGCGGGAAAACAACTGTCGGTAAAGAGCTCAGCCGCCTTTCCGGATTGCCGCTTCTGGATATGGACTCCATCATTGAAGAGCAAATCGGTAAATCTATTCCTGAGATTTTCCGAGATTCGGGAGAAGCTCACTTCCGAGCTCTGGAAACCGCATTGTTAAGGTATCTGGAGGAGTCTCCCAGCGCCCCGCGGGAGCCGACCGTTATTTCCACCGGTGGCGGTGTGGTTCTCAGTGCCGTCAATCGCCGTATATTGAGACGTATCGGCTTTGTGGTGTGGCTGGATGTAGATGCCGATGTCGTGATAGAACGCACCATCCGTTCCACCAACAGACCGCTTTTGAATACGGAAAATCCGCGCGCTGTTATCGGCAATCTCATAGAAAAACGCAACCCTTTGTATGCAGATGTCTGCCATTTGCGCATTGCAACCAGCCACATGGGGGTGCTGGATGTTGTCAATGTGGTGCACCAAGCTGCCGCTGAATTTTTCTCACAATCAGAACATCAATCATCATGAACTTGTCTGATAGACCTCGCCGTAATCGTAAATCTGCCGCTGTACGCGCCTTGATGAGAGAAACATCTCTCTCTGCCTCACACCTCATCTATCCCATGTTCGTGCAAGAGGGACAAGAAAATACCCCCATCGCGTCTCTGCCGGGGTGTACACGTTGGTGCGTGGCTGATATTGCCGCTGAGTGTCGCCGCTTGTATGAGCTGGGTATTCAGTGTGTAGACCTTTTTGCCGTGGTGCCGGAGGAAAAGAAAGACGCTGCCGGTAGCGAAGCGTGGAATCCGCAGGGGGTGGTGCCTCGCGCCATTGAGGCTATTAAGGCGGCTGTGCCTGAGATGTGTGTGATGACCGATGTGGCGTTGGACCCCTTTAACACGTATGGTCAAGACGGCATTGTGCGGGAATATGAGGGCGGCGCCTATGAGATTCTTAATGATGAAACGGTAGAGGCCCTTTGCAAACAAGCTCTTTGCCATGCAAGAGCCGGGGCGGATATCATTTCCCCCAGCGATATGATGGATGGCCGCGTGGCTGCCATTCGTGCTGCTTTGGATGCCGAAGGCTTCACCAAGGTGTCTATCTTGAGTTACACGGCAAAATATGCATCGGCCTTTTACGGCCCGTTCCGCGGGGCGTTGGGCAGTGCCCCCAAGTTCGGGGATAAAAAGACGTATCAGATGGACCCGGCCAATCGCCGAGAGGCCGTGCGTGAGGCCTTGGCCGATGCCGCCGAAGGGGCCGATATGCTGATGGTTAAGCCCGCCACCATGTATTTGGATGTGATTGCCGAGCTGCGCCGTTGCTCTAACCTGCCGATTGCTGCTTATCACGTAAGTGGTGAGTACCTGATGATAAAAGCCGCTGCGGCCTCGGGGTGGTTAGATGAGCGCAGTTGTATGTTAGAATCATTGCTTTCCATACGCCGTGCCGGGGCAGATATGATTCTGACCTATGCTGCCCCGCAGGTGGCGGCTTGGTTGGCTGAAACACCGGTGAATTAACTTGCTTTCTGAGCCTTAAAATAGTAAGATACCCGCATGGACATCGTTGACTTTCTGAGAGGTGGTTTTGAGATTATCGTTCTATGGATGATATTCTACCAACTTTATCGCGCTTTCAGAGAGTCTCGTGCCGCTGCCATTCTGGCCGGTCTTGTCACCATTGTGGCATTGGGCGGTTTTATATTGCACCTTACGGGCGCAACTGTTTTGCAAAGTATTGCAGGTGCCATTCTGGGGCCGGGTACGTTGCTGGTTATTCTTTTTCAGCCGGAGCTGCGCACCGCTTTGGCCAAGTTGGGCTCTAACCGCGTGTTGGCGAAACTGTGGAAACAAGAGGAAAACCAAGACTTGGTTGCCCGTATTTGTGACTCTGTTTCCTACTTGGTCAGCAAGCGTTTCGGTGCACTGATTGCTATTTCCCGCAGTAACAAATTGTCCGAGTTCGTTAAAACCGGCACAAAGCTGGATGCGGTGTGCTCTCGCGAATTGCTCGGTACCATCTTTCACCCCAAGACCTTGCTTCATGATGGCGCTGTTATCGTTAATAACGAGCGTATCGTGGCTGCGGGGTGTATTTTGCCTGTAACGGGCAGGGAGCTGAAAGACCGCTCACTGGGCTTGCGCCACCGCGCCGGTATCGGTGTGGCCGAGGTGTCGGACGCGGTTGTTATCATTGTTTCTGAAGAAACCGGTACCGTTTCTCTGGTGGTCGGTAATATGATGCAGAGAGACGTGTCCGTCTCCATGCTTTCCACTCGTTTAACTGAATTGATTTATCATTACGCCTCCCATGAAATCGATCAAAAGACAGATGCGGCTTAAGTTGCAGCGTTACGCCGTTAAATTATCGCGTAACTGGAAACCCAAACTCATTACCTTGGGGTTGGCCGTTGTTGTGTGGTTAATCGTCAGTTCTGTTAATTCCGAAAACGCTGAGGCGGATATTGATGATACGCGTATCGTCATACCGGAGTAATTTATTGATTTTTCAGATATGAAACAGCATTTTTTTATTGCGGGTACAGATGCAGGGGTAGGTAAAACCTATGTGCTGGCATCATTGTTGCGCAGCTTGCACGAGGAAGGCGTAAAAGCCGTTGGCTTTAAACCCGTGGCTTGTGGAGACCGTGCCGAGGCCCGCATGATGCGCGAGGCCATAGGTGAGCCCACGCTGAGCTTGGAGTCCATTAATCCTGTGTATTTGCGTACGTCTACGGACCCTCAGATGGCTGCTTCTCTTGAGCGTAAAGAAATTGATGTTGATACGCTTTATGCCTCATGGGCAACTTTGGCCGAGCAATATGATGTTGTTCTTACAGAGGGCTGTTATGGTTGGTTGACCCCGCTGGCTCCCGGGGTAACGATGGCTGATTTGGCAAAGAAACTCAACCTCCCCGTTCTTTTGGTGGCCGACAACCGCAAGGGGGCTGCGGGGCAGGTGGCGCTTACAGCTGCGGCTATTGCTCAATCCGGGCTCACGTGTGCCGGTATTATTCTGAATCACCCCGGTGAAGAATGGGATACGGCTGCCGTAACCAATGCCGACTTGATTGAGCGCACTACCGGCTTGCCTGTGTTGGCGTCACTGATTCATGGAGATGAGGTGGCGACAGAGGTTCTTACCCGCTGATTTCGACTTCCGGAGGGGGAATCCTGCCGAATTATTCTTCCTAGGGCAGAGTGAGCCCCTTACTTTACCGGCGCATACTTAATTAAGGCTTGCGCGGCGGTGGCTGCTGGGGTAAAATGGGGGCATGAGCAAACTTGATGATCTTTTTGCCTTTTTGAGTATTCCCAGTGTATCTGCCGTGGCTGAGTATGCGGGGGATGTAGAGCGTTGTGCCGATTTCTTGGTAAAAAAGCTGTCAAGCCTTGGTTTTGAGGCTAAGAAGCACCTTACCGACATTCACCCCATTGTGGTGGCTCACAGCCCCAAAGTAGAGGGCAAGCCCACCATCCTGATATACGGCCACTACGATGTCATGCCCGTAGACCCTCTGAATGAGTGGCATAGTGACCCCTTTACCCCCACCGTGCGAGATGGCCGTATTTATGCCCGTGGTGCTTCTGATGATAAGGGCGAGATTATGGCCCTGATTCTCGGTACCCAGCAAGTGATTGAGCAAGACGGCGCTCTGCCGCTTAATGTTATCTTCTTGCTTGAGGGTGAAGAAGAGCGTGGCAGCACCAGCCTGTTTGACTTCATCCGTAAGCCTGAGGTGCAACAAGAGCTCGCATGTGATGTTATCGTGGTGAGCGATACCGGTATGGCCGCACCTGATATCCCCTCTTTCTCATACGGGCTCAAGGGCCTTTGCTGCTTTGAGTTGGAGGTATCCGCCCCCTGTATGGATCTCCACTCCGGCGTGTTCGGGGGCTCTGTGGCTAACCCCATCACCACCCTGTGTGAGATGATTGCTACCACGCATGATGCCGATAACCACATTACCGTTGAAGGCTTCTATGATGGTGTAAGCGATATCGAGCAGTGGGAGAAAGACAGCTGGAAACGCGTGCCCGGTATGAGCGATGCCGAGCTTGCCGAGCTTACCGGCGTGCCCTGCCTGCGTACCGAGACCGGTTACACCGGTGCTGAGTGTGTATATGCCCGCCCCACCTTTGAGCTCAACGGTATCTCCGGTGGTTATGAGGGTGAGGGCTCCAAGACTGTTATCCCCACCAAGGCTCTTGCCAAGATGAGCTGCCGTTTGGTACCCGGCCAAGACCCTGAGGATATTCTGGATAAGGTGGAGGCTCACTTCCGCAAGGTATGCCCGCCCAGCGTCCGCATGAAGTTTACACGCCAGCACGGCGGTGAGGCTTATATTTGCGACCCCCACTCCGCATGGGGTAAAGCAGCGCAGAAAGCACTGGAAGACACCTACGGCAACCCGCCCGTATTGGTGCGTGAGGGTGGCTCCATCCCCATTATTGCCGAGATTTCTAAGCAGCTGGGTAAAGATGCCCTCTTCCTCGGTATGGACCTGCCAGATGCCCGCATTCACTCCCCCAATGAAAACATGCGCGTGGAGATTTTCGAAAAGGGTGTCACCATGGCAGCCAACATGCTGCGCCTTATGGCCAATGCTCAGTAATGGCTGTGCCGTATGAATGCCGTTGAGATTGAGAACATCCACAAGTCTTTCCCCGGCCATTGGGGAAAAGGCGGGGTGTATGCCGTTAAAGGCGTGAGCCTGAGTATTCCTCAAGGCTCGGTCTACGGCCTCATTGGTCCCAACGGTTCCGGCAAAAGTACCATTATGAAGGCTTTGGTGGGGCTGCTCGCACCCGATTCCGGCACATGCCGCGTGTTCGGGCAGCCCGCCACCGCCGCCTCGAATCGTAAGGAAATCGGCTTCCTACCCGAGAATCCCTATTTTTACAAGTTTCTGACCGGGGAAGAAACCGTGCGCTTTTATGGGCGCCTGTGTGGCTTGCGTGGCAAAGCGCTGCGTACACGCACTGCCGAAATGCTGGAGCTCTCCGGCCTGAAAGATGCCGCGCACCGCCGTCTCGGTGGTTACTCCAAAGGTATGTTGCAGCGCGTGGGGCTGGCGCAGGCCTTGGTGCAGCGTCCCCGCTTGCTGGTGTTGGATGAACCCACCGCCGGCGTGGATCCCATCGGCTCCCGTGCGATTCGTGATATTATCCTCAATCTCAAAGAGCAGGGCATGACTATCTTTCTTTGCTCTCACCTTTTGGAGCAGGTGCAAGAGGTGTGTGATAATGTGGGTATTTTGTACCAAGGCTGTATGATTGCTCATGGCACCATGCAAGAAATTACCCGAGACCGCTCCACTACCGAGATTTCCCTCCGCAACCCTTCTGCCGAGCTGTTAGAGCAAATCAAATCACTGGCCGGTGAGGCATGGCAAGGGGCTGCACCCGCCCGTAATTCTTTGGAGTCCGTCTTCATTCGCGGTATTCAGGCCAAGCTCCGCGAGAAATCGGAAAATCAGTAATCACCTTTTGCAACAATCATGAAGTTTCTCATTACTGCCGGTCCTACCCGAGAGCCCCTTGACCCCGTACGCTATCTCACCAATCGCTCCTCCGGGCGCATGGGCTATGCATTGGCCGGTGCTGCACGGCATGAGGGGCATGAGGTGCTGCTGATATCCGGCCCCACCACGCTTGATGTGCCGGCCGGGGTAGACTTTATCCCCGTTGAGACGGCTCAGCAAATGTATGATGCCGTGCAGGATATGATTAAAGGGGTGGATGTCGCCATCCTGTGCGCTGCCGTGGCAGATTATCGCCCCGTAGTGTGTGCTGAGCAGAAAATCAAGAAACAGGCAGATAAACTCGTGCTGGAGCTGGAGCGTACGCCCGATATCCTCGGTAGCATGCGCTCTGTATTCGGCTTTGAGGGGAAGCTTATCGGCTTTGCCGCAGAAACCAATGATGTTATTGCCTATGGGCGTGATAAACTCGTGCGCAAGAAGTGTGATATGATTGTAGCCAACGATGTGTCCAAGCCCGGCATCGGCTTTGACTCTCGAGAGAATGAGGTGGTGCTCATTTATCCCAACCATGAGGTGTATTTGGCTCAAGATACCAAAGAGCATATCGCCCTGCAAATTATTGAACACGCCACCATTATACCCTCATGACCGTTACCATGGAAATGCTCGGCTGGAATGCCGATTTTGCAGCGGCGTTTGCTGCGCTTGAGGAGCCCACGTGGTATCCTGCCCGAATCATTCGCGAAACGCGTCACAATTTTACCGTAATTGCCAAGGGAAAGGGCGACCACGAGGTAGTACTGTGCGGCAAAGTATGGCATGAGGCCGTTACCGATGCCGACTTGCCCACCGTGGGGGATTGGGTGGCCGTAGACCCCGGTACCGGCAAAGACCTACCCGTTATCCGCGCTATTCTTCCGCGCCGTAACAGATTCTCCCGCAAAGCTCCCGGTAAAAGCTGCGCAGAGCAGGTCATTGGCTGCAATGTGGATATGGTCGTACTGGTGACGGATGCCGACAGTGACTACAACCTGCGCCGCATAGAGCGCTACCTCACCCTCATTCACAAGTGCGGTGCCAAACCCGTGGTGCTGATTAACAAAGAAGACATCGTTGCCCCTGAGGTAATGAAACAAGCCTGCGATGAAGTGGCTGCTCTGGGCGTGGATGTATACCCCATTGTGGCTCGCTGGAAAAAAGGTTACCCCAAGTACCTGCGCCGTGTGCCCAAGGGTACCACCATTACCATTGTCGGCTCCTCCGGCGTGGGTAAAAGCACTTTTGTGAACTCCCTGCTGGGTGATGAGTGGCTTGAAACCGGCGGTGTGAACGAGGTGACGGGCAAAGGCCGCCATACCACCGTAGCGCGTGAGTTGGTCGTGCTGCCCGGTGGCGGTGTGTTGATAGATAACCCCGGTATGCGTGAAATCCAGATGTGGACGGATGTAGCCTCTCTGCGTGCTCAGTTTGATGACCTCACGCAACTTTCCTACGAATGCCGATTTGCCGATTGCTCTCACCGCAAAGATGCCGGCTGCGCCATCCGTACCGCGTTGGAGTCCGGAGCCCTCTCTGCCGAGCGCTATGAGAGCTTCCTCAATCTGGAAAATGAAGTCGCTGAGCTCGAACGCCGCTCCGCCAAACGTCAAATGACACTGGAGCGTGTCACCAAACGCGAGAAACGCCACAAGCTTCGCAACCGTGAGGACCGTGAAGACCACGCCCGCGATATGAATCCCCACCGCCGCCAGCTGCATTAACGCCTCGGCAACTTCGATTATTGATAAATTATAGATTCAAACATATACAGCAACTTATGAAAAACACGGCTTGCTCTCTTTTTGGGGTTTTTATGTTCGCCTTCTTGATACACCCGGCAGGGGCTGACATCAGTACTGTGTCAGACAAAGAGATTACCATCACTATTACGCCTAAATCTTCCATGTCATCTGAGATGAAAGATAATCTTCTCCGCGCCTATGCAACGCAAGGAGACATGGAGCAAATGAAACAAATGATTGCCATGGGGGCAAAGATTGATGGTACGGATGAATGGGGGTGTACACCCCTTTTCAATGCCGCAGCCAATGGGCACAGTGATTGTGTCAAACTGCTACTGGAGGCAGGGGCGGATATTAAGGCTACAGATTCAATTCTTGCCATGGCGGCCGGAAGCGGAAATCCTGAGTGTGTCCGAATTTTGATAGAAGCCGGTGCTGATGTGAACGCCGTAGATAAATATAAATACACCCCTTTGCATATAGCAGCTTTCAATGGTCACGGTGAATGCGTTAAATTATTGATTGCGGAGGGAGCAAAACTTAATACCAAGAGCACGGATAGCGAAACACCACTGGCTAAGGCCATTGTGGCTGATTATAGTGACTGCGTCAAAATCCTGTTGGATGCAGGCGCAGATGTGAATCTTACAGGTGAATCTAAATGGACTCCTCTGCACTTAGCCGCCGTTAATGGACGTTGTGAATGTGTCAAATTATTGATAGCCAAGGGGGCTAAAATCAATTCAAGAGATATTAACGGAGAAACGCCTCTGACCAAGGCTTACCGAAGCGGATGTAAAGAGTGTATAAAAATTCTCAAGGCCGCAGGTGCCAAGCGTTGATATACGAAGCATCAGTAGGTTCTTGCTTCAGAAACAATGCACCTATAAGGGGGGAGAATACCGGGGCGGATTACATCAGCCCTATCTCAGCATGCCCATGCCCCCATCTCACCTAATATTCTTGACTCGTCTTTCATGCGAGGACTATCCTCGTGTTTTAGTCCGTCTCTGTAGAGGGTATCAAAATTGCTTTTTCGGAGCAAAGATGATAAACACCAAGGCGCAGGCGGCCATGGCGAAGGGGTAATAGAGGTGGGGGATGATATCCAGTGCGGTGAGGCCGGCAAGGGAGGCAGCGGCGAGGAGCTGAGCACCGTAGGGAATGACGGCTTGGATGATGCAAGAGAAGGTATCCAGCAGACTGGCGGTGCGGGCAGGGGGGATGGTGTATTTCTTGGCGATGCGGCGTGCAATGTTACCGACGGCCACAATGGCAACGGTGTTGTTGGCGGTGCAGAGGTTGGCAAGAGCAGCCATGAGGCCGATGCTGAGTTCTGCGCTGCGACGCCCGCGGATGCTGCGGGAGAGATGTGAGATGATGTAGCTGAGCCCTCCGTTGTAGCGAATCAGCTCCAGCATGCCGGCGGCCAGCAGGGTGACGATGATGAGCTCTCCCATGCCGGTAATGCCTGCGCCCATGGCGCCGGCCCAATCTAACAGTGTGATGGTGGGCATGCACAGCACGGCTACCCCGGTGGCTGCAATACCCAAGAAGAGCACCTTCATGACATTCATGCCGCAAATGGCACTGACCAGCACAATCAGGTAGGGCAGTACAAGGGCGTAGTTGGTATGCCCGTAGATGGCTCGGTTTTCAAATTGAAGCCCTAATACGGCGTACAGAGCCAGAATGCAGAGGGCCGCCGGTATGACGATACGGAAGTTAGCGCGGAACTTGTCTTTCATGGCGCAGCCTTGCGTGCGGGTGGCGGCGATGGTGGTATCTGAGATGAATGAGAGGTTGTCGCCGAAAAAGGCTCCACCCACCACGGCACCGGCCATCATGCCGGCATGGCATCCGGCCCCGGCGGCCAGTCCGGCAGCCACGGGCATGAGCGCTACAATGGTGCCTACCGAGGTGCCTATGGAAAGCGATATGAGGCATGCCGCTAAGAATACGCCCGGCAGCAACATGTTGGCCGGCAAAAGGTTGAGTGTGAGCTTTACCATGGCTTCTACCGCGCCGATGTGTTCTGCCCCCTTGGCAAAGGCCCCGGCGAGGATAAAAATCCAAATCATCATCATGATATTGCTGTGTGCAGCCCCCGCGGAGAACCGCTCTACCCGCTGCGTAAAACGCTTGGGTTTACATATCATGAACGCCCACCCCGAGGCCGCCAAAAAAGCAATGGCTACGGGCATTACGTAAAAATCTCCCGCTACGAGTGAACTTACCACATAAATCAGGAAAAACACTACCAACGGGCTGAGGGTGACCAGTCCGCGCCTGTGGTTGATGTACGGTAATTCTCGCTCTGTATGAGGTGGCATGTGGGTATTTTAGCAGTAATTGCCTTGTGCGTAAAGGTAAATCAGATTTGTTTGTCAATGACTGCGCAGGGATTCAATCATGGCAAAAACGTTATCGGCATCGGGGCAATTCATGAAGCCGGGGAGGGGGTGATTGAGAGCAACGTGGCCTTCTATTTTATCAGGGGCTTGCTGAGCAAACTTGCCTAGGACAAGACCGGCCATGGCATCTGCCAAGCCGGGACGGCTGATGTAGATTATCCCGATGTCATCGCGCACGAGTTCGGCATGAATAAACAACTTTTCTGAGAGCGAAAAGGCCTGAACATGCGATTGCTCAAAGATGAAAAGGCGTTTATCTGTAACAACATAGCTCACATTGTTGAGTCTGTGGCGCCATTTTGCAGGAACCTTGAAAAGATAAACGGAGCCGGCAGCGAATACGATGCAGAGCGTTCCCATGACGATAAGCGTGAGCATAAGCGCCATGCCGTTGGCTTGTTGTATGGCGCTCACGCAGAACATGAACAGAAAGACGCTTGCCACTGAGGTTGCGGCGAAAAAGGGCTGAGGTATGCCGGTGTGCTTATTGACGGTATCTGCCACAGGGCGGGTAGCGAGCAGCACCTGTTCGTCATCTTGAAGGTGGAGGCTGAGCAGCTCTCGGTGCATGGGTAAGATTTCCTGCGCCACGGTGGCAGATAATACTGCCGGGGTATCACGGGGGTGCAGGGGCTTTTTGATTTGACGGGCATCGTATGCTTTTTCAGCTATATTTTTCAAATCAAACGGATGGGGTATCCACTTGGTGATGCTTAACGGCTCGATTCGGCATACAAGTGCAATCAGCCAAAAGGGAACGATGCTGCACCAAGAGCATGCAAACAAGGTGTGTGTAAAGGTAATGCCGGTTGTGTTGCTTGCTACTTGGTCAAAAAACGCATCTGCCGCAGAGAGGAGCAAGTAAAACAGGTGAGGTGCCAGTATGAGTGTGACGGTGCTGATGCGGTACAAAATGCCGCCTATTTTGGTCGTGGCCTGCGGTTTAACCCTGCCCATGGCACCGAACAGCAGGCTTACCAACCCCGGTAATGACATGATGCGTTGCCATGCCTCATTGCTTAACCACAAAATAACAAGTTGAAAACATAAAAGATGCAACACCGTTTCTGTATTGTGGCCTGCTATCACCATTATCATGCAAAAGACCATCAGGCTTACAATGGCTGCTATGATACTGAGTTTTTTCATGTTATAAATCAGGTTAAAGGGATTTCGCTCGGGGGATATTCAACCCTTTGCGTTTAAGTCGGCTCTATTCTATCAAACTGATTGTGACGGAGCAAGGCCTAAATAGGTAATCGTGTAGGGGGCTTTCGCCCCCTCACACACCACCGTACGTGCCATTTATGGCATACGGCGGTTTCCAATCAGCGTTTGAGGAGTTGATAAAACGAGATATACCCTTCTGCTCTCAGCCATGCGTTGTCCATGCAGATGTGGGCTGGTTGCGAGCAGGATATCCACCACCATCGGCGCCCCATTGACCCAATGCTCTCGCGCATCCGTTGTTTTACACCTATGCTTTCTAGGAAGCGGCGGATACCTTTCGGGTGTTTGCATTGTTTGAGTCGCAGACACCGCAGTTTGCGGCGCGTCCATTCATCGAGTTCCTGACATAGCATGTTGATTGCTGCCAGCTTGAAGTAATTCGTCCACCCTCTTATCACGGGGATGAGTTCTGCTATTACTTCGCGCAAAGGGGTGGGGCGGTTCCGGCGGGTTATAATCCGTATTCTTCCCTTTAGTTTCATTACGCTTGCCGACGCTATCCTCAACTTGCCCTCCACTCCTATGATGTAGCCAAGGTAGGTACAGTTCCACACTTTATCCACCTTGCTTTTCTGCCGGTTGACTTTCAGTTTCAGATCTTCTTCGATGTATTGGCTGACGCTTCGCAACACGCGTTCTCCTGCTTCTATTGTTCTCACGAATATCATGCAGTCATCCGCATAGCGGCAGAAGTGCAGTCCTCTACCCTCCAATTCCCTGTCCAGGTCATCCAGCAGTACATTGGCGAGCAGCGGTGATAGGGGGCCACCTTGTGGTGTGCCTTGTTCCCGCTTCTGTTTGATGCCTTCGTTGTCCATCATTCCCGCCTTGAGCATTTGGCGGATGTAGTAGAGCACTCGCTTGTCTTTGATGCGCCGTGCCAGTCTCGACATCAGGATGTCGTGGTTGACCTTATCGAAAAACTTCTCCAAGTCCAGGTCTACGGCTATAGTGTAGCCGTTCTCCACGTATGCGGAGCCTGCCTTGAGGGCTTGGTGAGCGCTTCGTTTCGGTCGGAATCCATAGCTCGATTCACTCATCTGTGGGTCGAGTATGGGGGTGAGCTCCTGCACAAAGGCCTGTTGTACCAGTCGGTCTATGGCCGTTGGTATGCCCAGTTGTCGCCGCCCACCATCGGGTTTGGGGATGCTCACTCCCTTTACCTCCTGCGGTTGGTAACTGCCGTTGAGCAGTTGCTCTCTCAATTCTGCCATGTGGGTGTTGAGCCATCGCTCCAGCTCTTCCACGGTCATGCCGTCTATCCCCGGAGCTCCCTTGTTGCTTTTCACTCGTTGGCATGCATACTCCAAGTTATAGCTGTGCGCTATGTTCTCGAGTATGCGCTCCTCCCAGTTCAGTTCCTCCCTCCACGCCGCGAACGCTTGCTGCTCCCGCGTTGGCGCAGCTGTGGGACTCGCACCCTCACCGCTTCCAAGTGGGCGCACCTCCCCGGATGGAGTATCGAATTCGAACTCCATCTGGTATAAGGTGTCTTGGTTCTGCCTCTCCACGTTCATGAGTTTCAGGCTGTACTGTGCTGTGTTGGATTTCGGCCTTCCCCACCAAGGGATGGGT
>JAFYUT010000107.1 GCA_017549485.1 Akkermansia sp. | reverse complement strand
TCCGATTTATCGAGCAGTTTACAATCCACTAAAAACTTAAATAGGCGTTATTTCTATTTCCATTGCTCGATAAAGTGGAGAAAGCCCTTTGCTCCCTTAAAAATGCCATTGACGAAACGGTGAGGAAGATGTTATAATGCAGACACCGTTGTAGCCCAATGGGTGTTGAGTAACATGCAACGGCTCTCTCTCTTCAATGGCAAATAAATGATTATATGAAAAAACTATTAGGCTGCATATTATCACCTTTAACCTTTCTCAGAGTCTGTTTTTGGGTAACGGTATCGGTGTTTGTCTTCATGTTGGCAATGTGCTTTGTTGAGGATGGCCCCGGCGATTTTGACGAGCGCGCCGCACAATATGAGCAGAAAAAACTCAATACCACTGCAGAGCAGGTGCAGCAGCTGAAAGCAGCCGATAGCCTGCAAGCCGGTATCCTGGTTTTGCGGGATGGTGTGAATAGAGACGATTATAGAAGTTTTACAACCCTCCCCTTTGAACTTCCTGAAGGTAAGCGGCAAACCGGGCATTATATGCATCCGTCTGCTTTGGCCACCTATCAGAACGAGATATACCCCGCGCTCATCCGCCTGTTGGAGCGTTTTGGCACGAAAGAAGGTGAAACAACAAGAGAGTTCCCTCTGCATACGATTACGGAATCACCGCAAGGTCGCAGTGCTATTTTCTCTGACCCCTTCGGCAGTTACGTCAATACCGCTGAATACTTAAGCGAGTTCAAGAACGTTGATCCCAACAAAGCTTATATTTGCGTATCAAACTGCTTGAATACGCCTGCGCATTTCCCGGCCGATAACGCACCCGGTGCATTGCGACTCAAAATCAGCATTTATTCTGTACCGAATGAGCTGCTGCAGGAGATGAACTTTTTCCATGAGGCTGTTCGTTCTAGTATTTATTGGTACGAAATGGAGGGGGATGAGTACCTGCGAGCCACTCAATTAGAAACTTGGAATGGCCATTATGTTGCCCGGTGTAACGGAGTATTGCACATACATGGTTGGGCTTCCCTTGTCCACGGTCACTGTGCTTATTGGGACATAAAAAGCTCAGTTGATACGTGGGATTCTCAGAAAAAAGCAGAAGATGCTGACCATGCCGAAGTATCATTCACTGCACCCCACCGTACGGCAGCAGTGTTCTATATGGAATCATTGAAAAATGACAACCCGATGTCTTACGGTTTGTTGAGGTTGGTGATATTGCTGGATAAAGTCTGGTGGCTTACTCCCGTGATAGCGCTATTCTTGTGGTGCGAAATTCATGATTACAAGATGCGTGATAAAGGCAAAAAAAGCTCCGTTCTTCCTGATGAGAACGACTTGAGTGAGCCCGGGCGTAAGGCGCATCTGTTCCTTTCCACTCTGCCTATGGAAATAACCTTGATTTCCCGAGAGCTGCTGCCTGCTATTAACTCTACAGCTGCTTATAACGATGCCACAACCTTGGAAAAGGAACTGAGTGAGTCTGCCACCTCAGAGGCGGATATGGAGGTATTGGCTCACTTGCAAGAGGCTATCAATTTTGCCTCGCTGCGTCGTCCCGCTGCCCGTTTCGGTGTGTATGTGTTGGTTACCTTGTTTTTAGCGTTCATCGCTTGGTTAGCCTCCAATATGATGCAGTTTTATCTGTGCGCCGCCTATGCTGTGGTACCGATTATCTTTTTTATGCTCACTCTGCGCCCCAATTATAAACACTGGGAAGAAAAGTATTATACGCCGGTGGCAAAACCGGAGGATGCTGTCTCCAAATCTGCGTTGAGTATCGGCATTGCTTCTGTTTTGGCGGCCTTTGCTCTGGCTTCAAAGCGTGAGTATATCTATACCGTTGCGGTTGATGGTTGTGGCAATGAGCGTGTAGTAGACAAAAGGGAAAACCCTGTTACTACCGGTGCCGGTGTAGCAATCGGTATAATGGTGCTGTTATTTGCTGCCCTTTGTATACTGCTGAGCTTTTTCTGCGGTGTCTACCTCTGGCGTAATTACATTACCCCATAAGCGGCAAGTAAGTTAATCGTATAGCGCACATTCCCTTCCGTGTGTAGGGAATGTGCGCTTTTTTCGTGCGTGGCCTGTTGTTTTCCACCGCACATTCATTTTGCGCCGGCTTGGAGCAGAAGCTTGGTACAGGGCTCACTTTTGAGGGCGAGCGCATAAGAAAGCGCGGGGTAGCCGCTGTTGTTGCACAGGTTCACATCCGCCCCGGCGGAGATAAGCTCTTGCAGAAGGGTGGCATTGCATTGCTGGGCGGCGAGGATGAGGGCAGTGTTGCCATCCTCATTTGTGGCATTCAGGTTCACCCCTTTCGCGTGCATGAGAAGCCGACGCATGGCGGCTGAGCCATGGGTGCAGACCAGCATGAGCGGAGTGTAGCCGTGGGGGGCTGCGGCGTTCGGGTCTGCCCCGTTTTGGAGCAATTGCTCCACCGTCTTTACCTGCCCGGCCAGCACGGCGGAGATGAGCTCCGTGCCGTAGCGCCCACCCGCGGCATAAATGTGCGCACAAGCCGTGCTTTGCCGGCGCTGTGCGGCGAGGAGCAGGGGAGTTTGTTGCAACTTGTCCTCAGCGTTCGGGTTAGCGCCGTATTTTAACAGCAGTTGCACCGTGGCTGTGTGGCCGTTGCCGGCGGCATACATGAGCGGTGTCCACCGAAACCCTGCTGTGGAGTCCACCACCGCCCCGGCTTGCAGCAAAGCCCCTGCTATGTCGCACTGGCCGTTACTTGCTGCGAGGTGCAGCGGCGTATCCCCATGCGCATTGCGGGTGTGCACAGTGGCCCCTCCCCGCAGCAGCAGGCGCACCGCGGGCAGGTTGCCGGCGGTGACGGCGCAGTGCAGGGCGGTATCGCCATAGGCATTTGGGGTATCCAACGGCAGTTTCTCCACCTCCACCAGGTGCTTCAGCTCCTGCATGCGGTTGAGGCGCACGGAGGCAATAAGGCGCTCTGCCGTAAAGGCCTGCACCTCCTCATAGTCCTCCTCTTCCTCCCACTCGGCGTAAGCGGGGGAAGGCAAAGCTGCGGCCGGTAACAGCGGCAGGAGGTG
>JAFYUT010000106.1 GCA_017549485.1 Akkermansia sp. | reverse complement strand
TACCCAGCCCAAGAGCCTTGATAAGGTAACGCTTAAAGTGAATACCCCTGCCGATGTGGAGAGCGTGACCATCCGCACCGGTAATGATAAGGGTATGGATTTCAGCAATAGCGTGGTATTCGGCTCTGCCAAGCCTGCTGCCGACGGTACGGTAACGGTTACGTGTGAGGGTAATGTACCCACCGGCCAGAGCTACCTGTGGGTGGACGTGAAACCCACGGAAAAAGCCTTGGTAGGCGGTACCATCACCTTCAGCGACCTTGTTACGACCATTGATGGCACCACCTACGAGGCAGCCCTGAAGCCAGTGACCCAGCGCGTAGGTTACTTGGTGGCAGTTCCCGGTGAGGCCGTTGGCAACCAGACTGCCGGTGGTGAGCGTGACAGTATCGCCTTCCGTATTCCCGGTCTTATACAGACCAAGAGCGGTGCGTTGGTAGGCTGCTTCGATGCCCGCTATACGCATGAGGGTGACCTTTGCGCTGATATTGATGTAGCCGTGGTGCGCTCTACGGACGGCGGCCAGACATGGACCAAGCCTTATGTAGGTATGGACTCCGGCCCCGGCCATGATAACGGTTGCGGTGACCCCTGCATTGTACAGGATAAGACCGGCCGTATCTGGATGCAGGCTTTGGCTTGCCACTTTGCCGGTGGTGCTTCTCTGTGGACCTCAAAGACCGGTTTTGACCCCAAGACTACCGGCCAGTGGGAGATGACTTACAGTGATGATGACGGCAAGACTTGGGCCAAAGAGCATGTGAACCCCACCAATCAGATTAAGAAAGATGAGTGGACCACCATTCTTGCCGGCCCCGGTAACGGTATCACTCTTAAGGATGGCACCATTGTATTCCCCGCCCAGATTTGGGAGCGTGGCGCCAACCCGCAGTGCATGAGCACCATTTGCTATTCTAAGGATGGCGGTAAGAACTGGGTATACGGCAATGGTGTACCCCACAGCACCTCTGAGTGCCAGGTGGTGGAACTTAAGGATGGCTCTATCATGATTAACTGCCGCAACGAGGCTCGCCAAGGCAAGCGCATCGTTTATGTGACCAAAGACCTCGGTAAGACCTGGCAGCCGCACTCCACTAACCTCAGCGCCCTGCAAGAGCCCACCTGCCAAGGCTCTGTGGTGAAGGTTAAGACCAAGAAGTACGGCGAGCTCATGCTCTTCTCTAATCCCAAGAGCGGTGGCCGCAATCACATGACCATCCGTACCTCTCATGACGACGGTAAGACTTGGAATGAGGGCTACCTGTACGATGTACGCCAGTGCATGGGTTACTCCTGCATTGCCATGACTGACAGCAAGCATGTGGGTATCTTCTATGAAACCTGCCACAACAACGGCAAGAACGGTTGCCGCGGTATCGGGTTTATCCGCATCCCGCTGGAGACCGTTGTTACCGGTAAGGAGGTGCCTGCTGCCCCCGCCAAGATTCGCAACAAGTAATCCCGGCGATTGACATTTTAACAGAAAGCCCCGCAACGCAATGTTGCGGGGCTTTTTATATACCGAAACACAAAAGATTGGTGTCAGCTATTGACTTGAGAGCGCTAACGGGTATTACTTTTTAAGCTGTACCAGCAGCAGGGCAATATCCGCAGGGGTAATGCCGGGAATGCGTGCCGCTTGGCCTATGGTGGTGGGGCGAATGCGATTGAAACGCTGGCGGGCCTCGGTTTTCATGGCCGGTACGGCATCGTAATCAAAATCTGCCGGTATGCGTTTATCCTCTTGGCGTTGCATGCGCTCTGCCGCGGTTCTCATGCGGTTGATATGGGCAGCAAAGATGACCTCAATGCTCATGGGTTCCCATACCTCTGCGGGCATTTGTTGCAGAACCTCTTGCGGCAGATTGTGCCAGTCGTTCTCGGGGCGACGCAGCCACAGGTTCAGGGAAATGCCGTCTACCTTGATTTGGTGGGTGAGTGCTACGCCGTCTTCAATGGCTTGCAAACGGGCAGCGGCAGTGGCCCCGCGTTCTGCCGACAGCAGGCCTATGCGGGCAGCCATGGGTGAGAGGCGTAAATCTGCATTGTCTTGGCGCAGCAGCAGGCGCATCTCGGCACGGCTGGTGAACATGCGGTAGGGCTCGTCTGTGCCGCGGGTGATGAGGTCATCAATCATCACGCCGATGTAGGCCTCATCTCGGCGCAGAATGAGCGGTTCATCCCCGCGCAGGGCCAGCATGGCGTTGGCACCGGCAATCAGGCCTTGTCCGGCGGCTTCCTCATAGCCGCTGGTGCCGTTGATTTGCCCGGCAAAGTAAAGTCCGCGTACGCGTTTTGTCTCCAGCGTGGGTAAAAGCTCGGTAGGGGGCACAAAATCATACTCCACGGCATAGCCGGGGCGTATCAGCTCTGCTTTTTCCAGCCCGGGGATACTGTGCACAATTTGCTGCTGCACAAAGAAGGGCAGGCTGGAGGAAAGCCCGTTGAGGTAGTATTCATCCGTGCTGCGGCCCTCGGGTTCTATGAAAATCTGGTGGCGGTCTTTATCTGCAAAGCGCACCACTTTATCCTCAATACTGGGGCAATAGCGTGGCCCCGTGCCCTCTATCACCCCGCCGAAGAGCGGGCTGTATTGCAGGTTGGCGCGTATGATATCGTGCGTGCCCTCGTGGGTGTAAGTGGTGGCGCAGGGCAGTTGTTGCAGCTCAAAATCGGCATCGGCAAAGTAGTTGAGCGTGCAATGCGGCTCTGTCTCGCGGCTTAATACGTTGTGAGACTCGGTGCTGAAGAGGGGCGGTGGTACATCCCCCGGTTGCATGGTGAGGGAGGCAAAGTCTATGCTGCTGCCTTTGATGCGCGGTGAGGTGCCGGTTTTAAAACGCTCCAGCGGGAACCCGAGCTTGGCCAAGCTGTCGGAGATGGTGCTGGTGGCACCACCCAAACGCCCGCCGGGCAGGTGGTCCATACCCACATGCAGCAGGCCTTTCATAAAAGTACCGCTGCAAAGCACAATGCTTTTGGCGGCAATGCGTTGGCCCCAAGTGGTGAGTACGCCGGCTACGCGCCCATCCTGCACCACAATCTCATTTACATCTCCCTGTATCAACTGCACGCCGGGGGCGGTCTCCATCACCCACTTCATGCGCGTGCGGTAGGCAGATTTGTCGCACTGGGCACGGGGGGCTCGCACGCTGGGGCCTTTGGAGGCATTGAGCATGCGGAACTGAATGGCCGTAGCATCGGTATTCAGGCCCATGGCACCGCCCAAGGCATCTACCTCTCGTACAATGTGTCCTTTGGCAAGGCCGCCGATAGCGGGGTTGCAACTCATTTGGCCGATGGTGTCCAAATCATGCGTTACAAAGGCCACCTGTCCACCCAAGCGTGCCGCGGCAAGCGCTGCTTCCACACCGGCATGCCCGCCACCTATCACCAACACATCGTATTGTATATCTGCCATGTCTGCGTGCAGATTACGCTTGCGGGGTGGTTAAGTCAAGATAAATCACCATCATTATCAGTACAACTAGGGGTTTTTAGTTGATAAAAGCCCATTTACGGGGAAAAACGGGCCCGGCAGGCGGCCCCTTGAATCCCGATGCCTGAATTATTGCGGGGTACACGCGAAACATGCTTGCCAAGGCGGTCGGGAGTCGTTAATATAGGGAGTATGAGTAACACCGTGGCCATAATGAATGATGGGAAAGAGGCAGCGCCCGTGCCGGTTTTGATGCAGGCGGTCATCTTTATGGGGGCAAGCTCGGTCTCTATGATGGTGGCCGAAGAGCAGGGGGAGGAGCTGCGCGTGCTGGATGTGCTCTCTCAACCGCTGGCTTTGGCGGAGGATATTTTCCGCAATGGCAGTATTTCCCGCGAAACGATGGACCGCTGCGTGCAGATTGTGCAGGGGTTTAACAGCTTGTTGCAAGAGTATAGCCAAGGCGGTGAGATTTTGGTGCGCTTGTTGGCCACCAATGTGTTGCTTAATGTGAATAATATGGACAGCATCACCAACCGCTTGCAAACGGCTTGCGGGTTGAGTATGGAGGTGCTGGACGACGGTGAAATGGCGCGCTTGCTCTACATCAATACGCAAGATATGCTGGAGCAGCATACCGAGCTGGAAAAAAAGCGTGTGTTGGTGCTGCATGTGGGGCCGGGTAACACGCGCTTGCTGTTGTTTGACCGTGGGCGTATTACCTATTACGCCGGTTACCGCATGGGTGCGCACCGCACGGCCATGGCCATACGCGATACTCATTTCAACAGTGCCGGGCATGAGTGCTCCCTTATTCGTGAGCAAATTCGCGGTGTGGTTGAGCAGATTCTGCATGACTCGGAGGGCGCTATCCCTACCGAGCCCGATGCTCTCATTATTTTCGGGCCGGATTTTCGCCATATCCAATCCCCCATGCTGGATGAGTACTCTATTGACCTTGAGAACCTTGAGCAGTTGGTGGATGATATTGCCAACACGCCGCATGCGCAGCGCTTGGCCAAGTACAACGTGGATTACGCCTCTGTCAACGCCTTGCTGCCGGCAGCCGTAACCTACCAGACCCTTGCCGGTGCTTATGAGCCCCATGATATTATGCTGCCGCAAGAGGAATACGCCCACGCCTTTTTGCGTGTATTGCTGCCTACGCGTAAAGATGCACAAGGGCTTGACCGCGAGGTGATTCACTTTGCCCAGTTGTTGGCTAATCGCTATAAGATAGACCGTGGGCACAGCCAGCAGGTGCGTAAGCTTTGTGCCTCTCTCTTTGACCAGTTGCAGGAGCTGCATGGCCTTACCCGCCACGACCGCTTGTTGCTGAATGTGGCTGCCGTGTTGCACGAAATCGGCACTTTCATCAGCCCCAAAAATCACCACCGCCACGGCCAATATATCATCCTCAATTCAGAAATTTTCGGTCTCTCCCGTTTGGATGTGGAAATCATAGGCCTGCTGGCTCGTTACCACCGCCACGGTGCCCCCACCAATAAGGATAGCTCCTATGCCGAGCTGGACCTCCCCAACCGCTTGAGAGTGCAGAAACTGGCTGCTTTGCTGCGTGTGGCAGATGCCATGGAGGGCGCTCACTCCCACCGCATCAGCAACTTTACTGCTTGCTACAATGGCCGCCGGTTAGAGCTGCTTGTACCCGGTGTGCATGACCTTACCATTGAAAATCTGGTATTAAGCAAAAAGGCAGATCTGTTTACCGATATCTTCGGCTACGATGTACGCTTGGTATCTGCCGAGCAATAAATCCACCCACTATTTGCTTGTTAATGGTGATTTATCTTGCCAATCAGCGCAAAGTTTGTTAAACTCAGCGCGCGCCGGGCGTAAAACGCCTGTGTGTCGTTTATCTTCACCATAATGGCCATCCCCTTTTTCAGTAAGTTACGCGAAAAAAAGTCACACCTTAAGCTTATTAACAAAGAGCTTCAGAAGGTGAGGGATGAAATTGCTGCGCAGACCGAGAATTTTGAACCCCATGTACGTGAGTATATGCGCCGCATTTGTCGCGGTCAGGGTAAAATGCTGCGCCCCGGTTTGGTGCTGCTCACAGCTGCTGCTACCGGTGGCATCAAGCGTGAGCACATTGTTTTTGCCGCGTTGTTGGAGATGACCCACATGTCCTCGCTCATTCATGATGATGTGTTGGATAAAGCTGATACCCGCCGTGACCAGCCCACCCCCAATGCTTTGTGGGGTAATGAGTTGGCTGTGTTGTTGGGCGATACCCTCATGGCTCAGGCTATTGTGATGGGTACCGAAATCGGCGGCAGCAAGTTCTGCCGTAAAATGGCTTTGGCCATGCGCGATTTGTGCCAGGGTGAGGTGGAGCAATCCTCCCGCCTGTGGGATGCTGAGATGAGCCGCGCCGACTATTATGAGGTGATTCGCAAGAAAACTGCCACCTTGTTTGCCGTTGCCATGAGTGGCGCCGCCTACCTGCAAGGTATGGATGAAGAGATGGTTGAGCAGCTTAACCGTATGGGTACGCTGCTGGGTATCTCATACCAGATTTATGATGATTGCCTGGATTTGACCGGTACTGATGAAGGCGCCGGCAAAACTCTGGGTACCGATGCCGAGAAAGGTAAACTGACCCTCCCCGTCTTTTTCCTGATGGAGTCCTCTTGCGAGGACGTGGCAGAGCAGGTGCGTAACAGCATTGAGCGCCACGAGGAAATTGATTACTCCCGCTTGCGTGGTACGGAGGCATTCAGTGAGGCAATCCGTCTCTCGGTGGCTGAGGGCTTGGCCCGCAATGAAGAGGCCCGCGAGGTGCTTTGGCTGCTGCCCGATACCAAAGCCCGCAAAGCCTTGGCTGAGATGACCTACCGTTTGGATGACCTGCTGCGCGATTGTTGCGTGGAGGACTGATGAACATAAATATTGATTCTTCATCTGTTTATGCTGATACGACCGGAAAAAATGATACCCGGAGTGAGTGGGCTTGCTGCCGATGTGTGGCAAGAGCTCTATAGCGTTGCAGAAGAAGCCTCTCGCCGTGAGCCCAAGTTGATGGGTATACTGGATGACGTGGTGCTCAGCCGTACGGGTTTGGGTAATGCAGTGGCCGTGCGGTTGGCGCGTAAGCTTTCTCGCCGAGACATGGGGCGAGACGAGCTGGAGCCTCTTATTCGCACCATACTCAAGGCAAATCCGCAGACGGTAGAGTGTATGGCCGCAGATTTACGCGCTGTGGTAGAGCGCGATGCCGCTTGCCACAATGCGCTTGAGCCGCTCTTGTTTTTCAAAGGATTTCATGCCTTGGCCACATACCGTGTAGCTCATTTGCTGTGGCAGGAGGGGCGCCACCTGTTGGCTCTTTTGTTTCAAAGCATCAGCAGTGAGGTGTTCGGGGTAGATATTCACCCCGCTGCTCAGATTGGTTGCGGTATTCTGCTTGACCACGGCACCGGGTTTGTGGTGGGTGAAACTGCCATTATTGAGAATGATGTTTCCCTGCTGCACGAGGTGACCTTGGGTGGTACGGGTAAAGAGAAAGGCGGTGCACGCCATCCCATTGTGCGCAGCGGTGTGCTGATAGGGGCCGGCGCCAAGGTGCTGGGGCGTGTAGAGATTGGCGAGTGCGCCAAAGTGGCGGCATCCTCTGTGGTTCTTTCAGATGTTCGCCCGCATACCACGGTGGCCGGTGTGCCTGCTCAAGAGGTGGCCGCTGCCTCGCCGGATGAAATATCTCCCGCTCTTTGCATGCAACAAAGCATTGATTCTGAATCATGATTACTGAGGTAGACATACACCTGCCGCTGCGTAAAGCCGCTAAAGAAGATGCCCGCCGTAAGGCCGTGGCGCAAGAGCTGCAGCTCTCCCCCAAGCGTGTGCAGGGTATGCGCTTGCTTAAAGAAAGTATTGATGCCCGCAGACGCCCCATTTGCAAGCAATTACGCCTGCTGGTGGGGGTGGATGAGCCCTTGCCCCCTGCTGAGTTGCCGGTGCGCAACTATGCCCCGCTTGCAGATACAGCCAAGCGCGTGGTGATTGTGGGCAGTGGCCCCGGTGGTTTATTTGCCGCGTTGCGTTGTTTGGAGCTGGGCATGCGCCCCATTGTGCTGGAGCGCGGTAAAGATGTTACGGCTCGCCGTTTTGATTTGCAACCCTTGCATTTGGGGGAATTTGCCACAGTAAATGCCGAGTCCAACTACTGTTTCGGTGAGGGCGGGGCAGGTACCTTCTCCGATGGTAAGCTGTTTACCCGTGCCACCAAGCGAGGCCCGGTGATGGAGGTGTATGAGACCTTCGTGGCCCACGGCGCTTCCCCTGAGATTTTGACCGATGCTCACCCGCATATCGGCTCCGACCGCCTGCCGGATATCATAAAAGCCATGCGTCACAGCATTATCAATGCCGGCGGTGAGGTGCATTTTGAGACCCGCGTGTGTGCTCTGCTGCGTTCGGCAGATGGCAAGCGCCTGCTGGGTGTGCGCTCTTCCGATGGCCGGGAGTGGACCGCCGATGCCGTGATTATGGCTACCGGCCACAGTGCTCGAGATGTGTACCGCATGCTGCATGAGGAGGGCCTGCTGCTGGAGCGTAAGGCCTTTGCCGTGGGTGTGCGTATTGAGCATCCCCAAGCTCTCATTGATGCTGCCCAATACCACCTGCGCCCCGGTGAGCAACGCCCGCATGAGTTGCCTGCCGCTCGCTATGCGCTGGCTACCAAAATTGAAGACCGTGGTGTGCACTCGTTCTGCATGTGCCCGGGTGGGCATATTGTACCCTCTGCCACGGCGGTGGATGAGGTGGTGGTCAATGGTATGTCGCTCTCTCAGCGCAATTCTCCTTTTGCCAATTCGGGTTTTGTGGTAACGGTAGAGCCGCAGGATACCGATGCCTATGCGGCAGAGCATGGTGTGCTCTCGGGCATTGCGTACCAGCGTGCGCTGGAAACCGCTACCTCCCTTGCCGGTGGCGGCGCACAAAAAGCACCTGCTCAGCGTGTGGTGGATTTCTTGAAAGGTCGCGTCTCTGCCTCCTTACCCACCACTACTTATGAGCCCGGCCTTACCGCGTGTGACCTGCATGCATTGCTGCCGGCTCAGGTGGCATGGCGTATGAAAGAAGGCTTGTTGCATTTTAACCGTAAATTACGCGGTTTTGCCGGCGAGGATGCCTTGCTGATTGGCTGCGAAACCCGCACCAGCTCGCCCGTGCGTATTCCCCGTGATAAAGAAACCCTGCAACATCCTGAGCTTGAGGGGCTCTACCCCTGCGGTGAGGGTGCCGGTTATGCCGGCGGTATTGTATCCGCCGCGTTGGATGGCCGCCGCTGTGCCGAGGCTATTGCCCGTTGAGCCCGCGTGGCTTGTAACAGAATTGTAACACTTTGTTTCTTGCAGAGTGGCAGTAAATGTGTTATGGTTATAAAGTAACCAACACATTGAGTACTGCCATGAAATGCCTTTTACGATATATTTTGCTGAGTTTGCTTACCCCCATCGTGTGGGCGGGGGAGTTGATAGAGTCATCCATGAAATGGGAGTCGGCATATTACCCGGAGGAGCAATACCCCGTGTACCGCATTTGTTTTGAGGAGCTGATGCCTGAGGATGCACCACTGCCGGTAGTAACGGGTGATGGTCCTTTGCCCCGTGTAGAGTGGTACTCTGAGCAAGAGTTACGCATTCATTTCTCGCAGGATACGAAACCCGGTACGCCGTATCGCCTGGTCATGCCGGAGGAGGCACGGCAATACCGCAGCGGTACAGCGCTGCAAAAATCGGAGTTTGAGTTTGCCGCCCCGAGCTGCCCGCTGCTGGCACCGCGAGAATCTGAACGAAACCTGCTGGAGGGGCACCCCCATGGCGCGGTATTGTTGCGCTGCGCCAAAAATGTGGGGTTGCCGTATCTTGACTCCATCAACATGATTTTTTCCTTTGAGGAGCTGAGCAGCGGCAAACGTGTGCAGGCGGAGGCTCGCCCGGCATGTATGGCGGATTTACGCCCGCACGTGTTGCATGATGTATATGCCGATAAACCCGTGGCCGAGCTTGAGAAACTTACCCCTGATACCCCGGTGCCCGGTTATTTGTTGGTATTACCGCATGAGCGTATCATAGGTAAATGGCGCTTGCATGCTACCCCTGTGGATGATGCTTTTGTACTGAATGAGAGAGTGGTAGGTGTGTTTGACTCGCGCCTCAAGGCAGAAGCCCAGGCCAAAATAGCCACCTATCAAGGCCGAGAGGTGTTGTGCTTGGGTGTGCTGTTCAATGCCCCCTTGGCTAAGGATAGCTTGCCGCAGTTGTTCCGTAATATGAAAATATGCTGCGGTGATACCGAAGCTCGTAACGTGGAGGGCCAACATGCTAAAACGGTGACGGTAGGTGGCCGAGAGCTGCGACTGGTGCTGCATGAGCCCCATGACGATGAGCTTGGCGAATTGGTGCCGCGTGTACAGTTCCCGCACGTGGCGGTGGACCGCATGGTGATTCGTGTAGAGGGGGCGCAGAAGCTGCCGCTGCATTTCACTTTTACCGTGCCGGAGGGCACGCGGGCGTTGCATGGTTTGAGTATGCCCCATGCTCAAAGTTGTGTTGCTGCGGTAAAAGCGGCTGATATGGCTTTGCCGAGTTCGGATATGGATTCGGATTACCAACCCATTCTCTTACCCTTGGCCGGAGACGGCACGGTGGAGCTGCCCTCTGTGGGAATAGCGCGTTTGCGGGTGCGGGTTGCCCGGTTGGAGCCCGCTCAATTTACGGAGCTGAACCGTTATTTGGTGTCGGGGCATGAGAGTACGCGTGTGTTTGATAATGAGGCGCTGTTATCTGCCGGGCTTCCTTTCAGCGCTGAATCGGTGTTTGAGTTGGGGCAGGGGGAGTTCTGCACCCGAACGTGCCGGGTGAATCCTGCTGAAATGAACGGTACTCCCGGTAAACCCGGTGTTTATGTCTTGCATGTGCTGGCGGCTGCCTCAGACTCCTCAACGGATGATACAGCGCTTGAAACGGAGCTTTTTTACACCGTGCATGTGTCGGACCTGCATTTGTCTACCGTGGGAGAAACGGTGTTTGTAACCCGATTGTCCGATGGCACACCGGTGGAGGCGGCTGAGCTTGAGGTGAAAACCTTTTCCGATGATTTCGGAGAGCTCCATGTGCGCGAAATGTTGAACCTTAATGAGCGCGCGCGCCGTACATTAAAACTTAAGCTGCAAGGTGGGGTGGGGCGCGTTTCTCTAAACCCGGATGAGCAGATGTACTGCGCTACCGTAACATGCGGAGATGATTATGCCTTTGTGGCAGGTAAGGCCGTGGATATGAGTGAGCCTACCCCACCGAAAGAAAAAATGGCCTTGCAGGCTTTTACGGATCGCACCGTGTATCGAGAGGGAGAGGTGATTCATCTCTTCGGCACATTGCGTGTCAAGGGGGAAAACGGCGAGTTATGCTTACCGCAAGAGGGAACGGAGCTGTGTGCCGTGTTGTGTGATGATGAGGATGAGGAAGTGTGCCGCGTGGCTCTGCTTACAGATGCTTACGGGGCGTACCATGCAGACCTGGCCCTGCCGAAAGATTCAGATTACCTGCTCAACAGCATGAGATTGCGTATTACTTGTGCCGGTGCGGCAGAGCAGGTTATTCCCCTTACCTGTACGGCGGTGCAGAGAGATAGTTTTGAGGTGATGGTGCGGCAGATTGATGCCGCCGTGCGTGCCGAATATGCTGAGTTGCAAGTGCTGGCGCGGGATTATAACGGAATGCCGCTGAGCGGGGCCGATATCTGCGTGCGTGCCAAAGGGGCAGAAACGCACCTGACGACGGATGCCGCCGGGCAGGCGGTTTACCGTATGCCTTGGGGGCCGGCAGAGCAAGACTCCCCCCACAGCGAAGTGGTGGCGGTAAGCGTAACGAATGACCGCGAGGAAGTGGTGCACGCGCCCCTGAGCTGCTTGCATTATTACCCCGCAGCTATTCAATTGCATGCCGCAGGGGGTATGCTGCGTGTTACGGATGCCCGCAGCGGTGCCCCGTTGCCCACACCGCAAACCGTGCAAATGCGCCTGCTGGTTAATAAAATGAATGGCCGCACCTTAACCAATGGAATACGTGTTTGCACAACAGAAACGGTATGCCTGCATGAGGAGAGTATGCTTATACCGGCTCATGATGCGCAGGGGGTGGCTTTTTCTGCCGGTGAGCGTGCCGCTGCTGTGTTGGGAGGGGCCATGGCCGATGCAACGGTGATGGAGCTGAGCACAACGGATGCTGAGGGAAATGCGGTAAAACTCACCATACCGTGTGTTACCCCCGATGCGGAAAAAGAGAATCCGTATGAGCAAGAAACGCTTACACCTCAATCTCCCGAGATTCAAGGGGATAACCTTGTGTTGCATGTGCCGCACCAAGGGGCGGAGTCCCGCTGCTTGGTGGCGGTGTATCGAGGGGAGTCCGCCGGCGAGGTGTTGCCGGAGGGTGTGGCTGCAGACGGTAAATGGAGCATCCCCTTACAGGCCACGGATTATGGCAGCACGCTGTGGGTGGTTGGCAAGGTGACGGATAAAGGGCAGGGCGGGCTCTATGATTGCCCGCGCTTGTATGCGGTGCGCGTAGCCGTGCCTGAGAGGGTAGAGCCCCCCTTACACGTGCAACTCAATACCCCGCAAGAGCCGCTCCGCCCCGGTGGTACGGTGCGTATTTGCGGGCAGGTTTGTTTGCCCGGTGGTGCACCTGCACCTTATGCACGGGTGTGTTTGTTTGCGGTGGATAAAGGCATGCAGGCGCTCGGCAATTATCAGTGGGATTTTACCTTGGCACCCATAGAGGCTCTTGCTCTCTCTGAAACCCATGTGGCGTCTTATGCTTCTGCCTTCCGTTCTTTCGAGTCGTTGACACTGAGTCATCGGTTGAGTGGGTTCCCCGTCTTTTTCCATAAGTTGAGCAGTATTCGCATCGGTGCGGTCGGCTGGGCTTTGGAGTATGAAAACTACATGAACAACAAGCTCGTGCAGCCTCATTACCTGTGGTTGATACGGGAAGAATATTTTTTTGCGAATTCGGGGATTCGTGAAGGGTTTAAGGTGATGCCCGGTTTGGAGAACCCCGATGAGCCGATTATCGTTTCATGTAGTGCGGTATCTGACCATTTTGAATTATCCGTTGGGGAAGTTGAATTGGCATGGGATTTGGGCGATGGCCTGGGTGGAATGGTAGATGACGACTGCGAGGAGGAAGAGGGCGAGGACACGATGACGATGCCCACCCTCCATTGCCGTGCGGATTTTACCCCCACGCCGATATGGTTGCCTGCCGTGTGTACGGATGCTGAAGGCCGTTTTTGTGTGGATTCTCCCGTGGCAGATACCCTTACCACGTACACGGTGTATGCGCTGGCGCTGAGTGACGATGGCGCTGCCTCCGGCCGGGCTACGGCAGAGTTTACGGTAAATCAACCCCTTATGCTTGCTGCGGGTACGCCGTTTTTCATGAGCGTGGGAGATTCTCTGCGCCTGCCGGTAACTATCAGCAATCATTCAGAGCATGCCGGTACTTGGGTTGTTTCCTTACAGGGAGAGGCCGGGGCTCAACAGGTTACTCTGCAAGCAGGTGAGAGTAAAACGCTCTATTTTACCGTTACGGCAACGGCAGAGGGCGAGAAAACCCTGCAATGGCAAGCCGTGGGAGACGCAGAGGGGGATAGGGTGCAAGGCAGTTTCACCGTGCGTTTCCCCGCGCCCGAGCTGCGTGAATCTCATGATTTATGTCTGGTTCAAGGTGAGGCGGCTGTTGATTTGCGCTCGTTGCTCAGTGCTGAGGTAGCGCAGGGGCAAAATCTACGCGTGCAGACACAGGTATCTGCCAACCCGTTGCTGCGCCTCATGGGGTGTATCAACTATGCGTTGAAATATCCCTACGGCTGTACGGAGCAGCGCTCTTCCACGCTCATGCCTTGGTTGTTGTATGCCGAGTTATCTCCCATTTGCAGTGAGATGCAAAGTAAGTCTGCCTTGCAGGTGCAACAAGTTGTGGATGAAACAATCAATACGTTGTTTTCACGGCAGTGTGAGGATGGCGGGCTGAGCTACTGGAGTGGTGAGGATTCCTCTTGTCTGTGGGCATCGGCCCATGCGGCTATGGTGCTTACCATTGCGGAAGAACGCGGCTTTGCCGTGCCGGAGCACCGTATGGAGGCGTTGCGGGACTATTTGCGCCGTGTGGATGAGCAGTCCGATGATGAGGACTTGAGCGCTTATACGCGGTACTCCATTGCTTATGCGTTGCATGATGAGGCGGCTATGTCGGCGGCGTTGCAAGCCACTGAAACGGAATCTGCCGAGGGGTGGATGGAGAGTGACATGGTAGCTGCAACATGGTGTTTCTTGCGTGCCGCTCACGGGGCTGCATCTTCATCCATACAGCCTTGGTTGCAGAAATTGAAAGATGAGCGCTACTTGACGACTTGGGAAACCGGGTGGACCTTTGTGGCGTTGCACCGCTATTTGAGGCATGCTGCCCTCTCTGCCGACAATGCCGTGGTAGAGCTGGCGGACGGCAGCCGACTGAGCCTCGGTAAAGAGGCGGTCTACCTGCAAAGTGACTCGTTGCGTTGCGTCACGGGTATGGTGTATGTATCGGTGCGGGCGCGCTCGCAGTGCAATGCGGCAGATTATTCTGCTGTATCGCATGCCGGTGTGCATGTGGAGCGCTGCTATGAAACCCGCAGGGCAGATGGTCAATGGGTACCCTCTACCGATTGGCGCGTGGGTGATGAGGTGCGTGTCAGTGTCACATGCCGCATCAATCGCGAAAAGGTGCGATACTTGGCGATAGAGGATTACCTGCCCTCTTGCCTGAAACCTGTGCGTGACTCTTTGCCGGAGCCTGAGGAGGAAGAGATTGAAGAGGATATGGAAGAGATAGAGGAGGAAGAAATAAATGAGGATGGCTCCTATCTCTTCAATTATAGGGAATTCACAGGTGACCGCGTGCGGGCCTTTGCCAATGATGTTTACGGGGAGGATGGCACTGTTACCGTTACCCTGCAATACCGTGCCCGTGTGGTGTACAGCGGTACTGTTACCGCGCCTCCTGCCTCAGCGCAACTGATGTATGAGCCTGAGGTTTACGGGTTCTCTACCCTGCAGCAGCTCCGCGTTGCGCCCTGATAGATGAAGATTTCGGCCCATTTCTCATGAGCAATCAAGTGCCAAGGGGAGAAATGGGCCGAGTTGGCAATATTTATTCGGCGTAGCCCACAGTTTGGTGCAGCATGGCTTTTTTGCCATCGGTAAGCTCCAGCTCGCGGGTCAGGGCAGGGCGGTCCGTCATGCCGCGAATCACGGTTTGCATGCCCTTGGAGGCTGCATACAGGTATACATTTTGGTAGGCAGAGCCCACGTGTGCTGTTCCCCAGCCCTCTTCCTTAGCAACATACAGCAAGTGCAGCGGTGCTTTGGTAACAAAATCCTGCTGGTCGCACAGGGGGATAAGATTTTTGTTGTTCACCTTAACAAGGGTATTATCTTGGGCCTCGTAGCGCCAGGTGCCCTCAGGGGTGAGCACATACAGCTCCATGTTTTGTTTGTTGCGTGCGGTGGGTATGGTGCGTGTGCCGCGGTTATTCATACCCCATGCTACCCAAAGGATTTCGCTGAGGGTCTGGTCATCCACCTTATGCTCGGGATTATAGGTGCGCCCGGTTTGGCGGGCTGCAATAGCTTCCATCAGTGGCATGCCGCCCGTTTTATTCGGCTCCGGCAATTGCTTCACTTCGGCACCCATGCCGGTAAAGGCAAAAGCGCATGCCGCAAGGCTCATTAAAATGTTGCGTTTCATACAGTATCCTATATAACAAAAATGTGCCGTGGTGTCAATTATTCTGCGAGACTGCAGCGGGGCTTAGGGCCTTTTTTTCTTGATTTTGGAGAGCTGTTCTATTTGAGCACTTCGGGCCTCATCAGAGGGGGCTATAATAATCAAGTGCATGTAGACGGGTGGGGCATCAAAGTTCAGTTTGCTTGTAAGCTGCACGCAACATTCTGCGGCATAGGCCCCCGCAGAGGTTTTATAACAATACCATGTCGCCTTTTTGCCGGCGGTGGTGGATTTCACCTTCTCGGCATCCTTTCTTTTTTCAAAAGACGGGTGTCCGCCCAGATAAACGCCGAAATACTCCACCGGGGCATCGGCTGTGGCTAATTTTTTGTAGGTGGTGTAGGTGAAATCGTAACCTGGGTTAACGGTGCGCACATAATGCTCCGGTACATCAACCAAAAGCACCATTTCGCCGAAAAAGTTGATTTCATCCGTTCTCGCTGCGGTTACGCGCGCGCCCTGGCCTAAGCGCGTACCCTTGATTGTCTTTTCCGTTAATTCTCGACAAGGCTGAGCATTCGGGGCAAGATTGGGGGCAAAAAGCACACTCAGTCGTATCAGTGTGTTATCTTGATGGCGTATAAGGGCGTCCCCATACAAATCAGCTCCGTTTGGCCGGCTCGGGGCAGATTTTCGCAATGCGTACCAAATGTTGTCGTTGAGCTTTTGGATTTCAAAATCGGGTGCCACTTTATTGCAAATGTCTGCCAAATATTTTTGGGCTTGCGCATCAAAATCGGTATCAGCCAATATATCAAGCTCTTGCGCATAGATGGCAATGCGGTCGTTGCCCTCACCTATCCATATAAGAGTTTCATCATCACCGGGGTCTGCTTCCATTAGTGCGGTGCTGCGTTGCCCGTATTGTGCCTCTGAGGGTACATCCAGCACCAAGCGCTCATTCAATGCAGGCATGTCTGCTGCAAATACAGTACCTATTGTCAATAAAAGGGTTGATAAAGTCTGTTTCATAGTGGCTGCTATGATAATGTATCCCTCGCGGCGTGTCAAGTTCTGATTTGATACCGTGTGACCGATAAATCACTGCTTGGCGGGCGTATATGATTATTTTCGGATTATTGCTTTAAATATTAACGACTTGGCTACAAATGGCAGGGCAGAAGTCCTGCGCTTCGAAAGGCTCGCCATCTACCTCCAAATTGACATTCGCTGTGCAGAGCGCTCATTTCATTTACTTTTCCTGCGCATTTTCTATCTATTTTCAGAAAATGCGCAATTTTGTGTAGAAAAGTGCAAAATTTTTGCGTTGTATTTTCAAAGGGTTACAAAAAATGCGAAAGAAAAGTGAAAATTTTTAGAAAAATTGGCTTGACGTTCGGTGAAGATTCAGGTATACTCATCGGCACACCGTCACGGTGACGCCCGAAAGGCTGAGCGGCTCAAACGAGCAGCGCGAAGC
>JAFYUT010000105.1 GCA_017549485.1 Akkermansia sp. | reverse complement strand
CCGCCACTCATGGTGCGGCCACTGCCACGCTCTGCGTTGTTGTAGGCGCGGGCCAAGCGGGTGATGGAGTCCATGAGGATGAGAACGTGTTTGCCATTTTCTACAAGGCGTTTGGCGCGCTCGATGCACATCTCGGAGATGCGGCAGTGTTCTTTGACGCCGCTGTCGTTGCTGGAGGCAAAAATCTCAGCCTCGGGCAGGGCGCGGCGGAACTCGGTGACTTCCTCGGGGCGCTCATCTACCAGCAAAATCATGAGGTGCAGCTCATTTTTGTAGTTGCGCATGGCGCCTTGGGCAATGTGCATGAGCAGGGTGGTTTTGCCGGTGCGGGGCGGGGCTACGATGAGGCCACGCTGACCACGAGCCACGGGAGCTACCAGGTCAAGCGTGCGGGTGGTGTAGCGGGTGGCGCCGGTCTCAAAGGCCAAGCGGTGATCCGGGTTAACGGCTTTGAGGTCGTCGAAATGGGGGGAGTTTGCAGCTTCCTCCGGGGGGAGCCCGTTTACAGCAGTAACGGTGGTAAGCTGGTGGCCGCGTTCATAGCGCTGTGCCATGCCGGTGATTTGTACGTAGGGGCGCAATTTATGGGTGGCAATGAGGTCCGCCGGTACATAAACGGCCTCATCGGAGGGGGCCCAGTTGTTGTCTGCCGTGCGGATGAAGCCGAAACCTTTGGCGGTAATCTCAAGCAGGCCGGTGAGCTCCTCGGGCTCGCCTACGGGTACGTAAGCACGGCCGGTTTTGGGGATGGGCTTGGGCTTGACGAATGTTTTTTTACGCGGGGCGGGCTTGGGCCTGTTAAAGTTATTATTGTTGTTGTAGCGCTGCCCGTTGTTGTGATGATTATTGTATTTGTTGCCTCCGTTGTTGTATTGGTTCTCACCGTTGTTGTTGGCGTTGCGGTCAAAACGGTTGGTGCGGCGCTGCTGGGGTTGGGGGCGGTCGCCGTTGTTGTTGTAGAAGTCCCGGTTGTCGGTGGTGCGATTAGCGGTATACGAACGGCGCATAACACGTGGGCGCGGAGAGAACGGGGACGAGGGGGTATTGTCGCTCATGTGACTCATGGTGCGTGAGGCGTAACAAATCAATAAAAAACGAAAAAAGGAAAAACGGCGGGCGGGGCAAAGAATCCGCCCGCCTTAAAGGAGTATGCGGGCTCCGTGTGCTGTGTGGCAGATTTACAGCTGTTCGAGGATAGAATCGTCTATCTCAAAGTTGGAGAACACGTTCATCGTGTCATCGTAGTCGTCCAAACGCTCAAAGAGGCGCATGACTTTCTGGGCGGTGGCTACGTCTGTGATGTCGGTGGGATTTTGGGCAACGGAAACGAGCTTCATGCCGGTTACGTTGCGGCCGGCGGCTGTGAGAGCCTCGGACACGGTGGCGAGGTCTGTGGGGCCGCAAATGAACGCCCACTCGCCCTCGTTTTCGCCTTCCTCAAATTCATCTGCGCCGCAGTCCATAGCAAGCTCCATGGCGGAGTCTTCATCGAGCTCGGGGGCGTTGATGGTGACTTGGCCCTTGCGGTCGAACTGGTAAGCAACGGAGCCGGGGGTGCCCATGTTGCCGCCGTTTTTGGAGAAAATGGTGCGGATTTCGGAGGAGCAACGGTTGGTGTTGTCGGTAGCAACCTCAACAATGAAAGCGGTGCCGGCGGGGCCGTAGCCCTCGTAAGTAACCTCTTGGATGGTCTCGCCCTGGAGCTCGCCGGTGCCCTTCTTGACGGCGCGGTCAATGTTATCTTTGGGCATGGAGGCGGCCTTGGCGCCTTCAATGGCGGCACGCAAGCGCGGGTTGGTGTCTACATCGCCACCACCGCTTTTGGCTGCGAGTGTAATTTCATGAGAGTAACGGGCAAAGATTTTGCCTTTCTTCGCGTCGGCTGCTGCCTTCGTGAACTTGATTTTGGACCATTTATTGTGACCGGACATAGTCTTGTAGTGGTGTGAGGTGAGATAAAAAAGAAACTCTCGGATGTGTGTGGGCGCGCGCAATGAAAAGCACCGGCGAGGTGTTGCGATGGCGCGGAAACCCCGGTTTATTTCGGGGTGTAGAGGGAGCGGCAAGGCGAACCGATGGGCTCATCAAGGCTTTTCCCGAGGGGCGGGAAAGGCAGCGGCCGTGTGCCGTGGTAGGAGTGCGCCAATGTTGCGCTTGCTCCCGATTCAGCTGCCGCAAAATGCGACACCCCGAAATACCAATTGAGTCGAGCTGACAGGATTCGAACCTGCGACCTCTTCGTCCCGAACGAAGCGCGCTACCAGACTGCGCTACAGCTCGATGTCATAGTGATGACGAGGCAATTCTACAGTAAATTGCAGGATTTGCAAGTCCAAAGTGATACTTTTTTCGTCATGATGCCTGATTTTTGTAGGGATGAAGGCATATAGAGAGCGAAAACGGCCGTTTTGCAGGTAGCAAAACGGCCGTGGAAATGGGGGTGATGACGGCGGAATCAGTCCTCAAGCTCCATGCGCTTGGCATGTTTGGCGGTGTTGGCCGCGTTTTTGAGCTCGTTCTCTTTAATAGTGTTGCGAACACGCTCTACCTGAGCTGCGAGCTTGTTGTGACGCTGGCTGTTGTGAGTGGCATTGCACTCTGCCTCAATATCGTTGAGGATAGCGTCAATCCAGTCATGATACTCCTTACAGTTTACAAGGTTCTTGAGCACCTTCTCTTTTTGTCTGAAGATGCGGTCAAGCTTGTCGTATTCCTCTTGAGCTGCGGTATCATCAGGGTTTTCATCCAACTTGATGAGCAGCGCCTGCATGCCGGAGGTGTTGGTGTTGAAATCCTCGTATGCAAGGTTCAGCAAGTTCTTGGCATCTTCCACAGAGCGGGGACGGTCTTGGGTGAGCACTTTCATCACCATGCTGTCAATGGTGTTGTTCAGCTTCTCGTCATCGCCGGCGAGGGCAGAGAGGCTTTGGATGTACTCTACAATGGAGTCTTCTTGCCAGGAGCCGAAGAAGTAGGAGTACTTCTTCCAGTTCTTGGTGTCCTCCATCTTGCCCTTGTAGTATTCAAGTGCCTCGGGGGTGCAGGAGAAGGCAAGCATGCGCATGATGTTTTGAGTGGCGAGCTTGTCATCATTGCCCTTGGCAATATCCCAAATTTGCTTGCCAATGGCTTGTTTTTCCTCCATGTTGCTCATCTTCTTGAAGAGGGAGAGCATGTAGGCACGCATGGCATTGTCGAGGCCGCCATCGAGCTCTTTGAGCTTGAGGATATCAAGCACTTTGTCTACGTCTTTCTTGGTGGCAAGGCGCTCTTTGTAGGTCCAGATAACGGTGAGAACTTCAGCGTCGTCCTTGGGATTAAGCGGCTTGGCAAGGGCGTTGAGCTTGCTGTTGAGCTTCTTGATGTTGGTTTTGGTGAGGCGGTCCAGCAGCTCATCGAGCAGCTCGGGGTGCATCTTAGTGGCGTTGTCTGCCATTGTTTTGAACACCATATTGCAGATGTCGGGATTTTGCTCGGAGGCGAGGCCGAGCAGTACGCAAGCAAACTTGGCGGTGCCTACGGGATTGTCGCCCCAGCGGTTGAAACCGGTTTCATCCTTTTCATCGTAGTTAAGGATGATGTGCAGGAGCAGTTCAGCATCTTGCTTGCTGCACTTGATGTCAACATTCTTAGCGCGGGCATCCTCGAGTGTGAAGACTTCTTTCTGATTGATTTCGATTGCTCGGTAGAGGATGTCTTTTTCTGCTTTGCGGCGTGCCTCAATGGCAGCGGTGTCGCTCTCTGAGGATTGTACGAAAATAACGCCACCGATTGCCATGGCTGCCAGAATACCGCAGGCAATGTAGAAGATGGGTTTTTTATGGAAAGGTGTTTTGTTGGCCTCTGCCTGCAACATTTCGTAGTAGGCTTGCTGCTGCTCCATCTCGGCCTGAGACATCTCGGGTGCGGGCTCTGCGTATTCTGCCGCGGGCTCGTCAACCGCGGGCGGGGGCGTGCTCGGGGGCAGTGCCGTACCGGTGGGGGCTGCAGGCTTGGGAGCAAGTGCAGGTTTGGGAGCCGGTTTGGCGGCGGGTTTGGCCACGCCGAGCTTGGGGCCGGCAGCGGGAGCACCGGCGGGTTTAGCAACACTCAGTTTGGGGCCTGCGGCAGGAGCTCCGGCGGGCTTTTTGACGGCAAGCTTGGGGCCGGCTACAGGCTTGGGCCCGGCAACGGGGGTGGGAGCTGCTACGAGGGCAGGTGTTTCCTCCGCTGCTTTGGCTGCGGCGGCTTCTGCTTCGGCTTTAGCAGCAGCTTCGGCGGCGGCGCGGGCTTCGGCCTCGGCTTTAGCTGCGGCTTCAGCTTCTGCCTTGGCGGCGGCTTCGGCAGCAGCGGCCTCTGCCTCGGCTTTAGCTGCGGCTTCAGCTTCTGCCTTGGCGGCGGCTTCGGCAGCAGCGGCAGCCTCTGCCTCGGCTTTTTGTTGAGCCTCGTACTCGGCCATTTGGCGGTTATACTCTTCCATCTGGCGGTTGTACTCCTCCATTTGGCGCTCATATTCTTGCTGGGCGCGGAGAGCTTCTTCGTCTACAGCGGGCTCGGTGGCGACAACGGGCTCTTCTGCCGGGGCAGGAGCGGGTGCGGGCTTGGGCGCCGGTGCCGGGGATTTGGGGCCGATGGCTTTGCCGTCTGCACCTTTGAGGGTGACACGGCGGGTGGGAACGGTGCCGGAGTTAAGGAGCACACGACGGGGTGCGCCGGCCGGAGCGACGGTTTTGAGTTTCGGATCTGCCATAAAAAAGAGAGATGGTGTTAAGCTACTGGGGCTATTCTATCTTTTTTTTGAGCAGATTGCAATCACCGAATTAAGAGAGGGTGCAAATTTACTGATTTTCTTTGGATTTGCGGTGGCAGAACAAGCGTAAAGTGCCGAGGCCGACCAAGCAGAGCAGGGCGACCACATAAACCACCGTGGCCGGGGTGGTGGGAAGAGTGCCGATGAGTGCCGCATCTAAGGGGGAGGCAATGGCGTACCAGTTGTAGAGCAGGACGCTGAGGATGCCGCAGGCACCTGCTGCGCCTTGAATGTAGCGATTATGCCGAAGGGCCGGGGTGAGCAGTATAATCAAAGGGAAGACAAGCAGGGTATTAGCCACGAATTTGAGTGTGAGCCACCCCTCGCTTTGCTCTATGGGGCCGGAGGGGTAACTGATGATGAGCTGGGAAAAGCCGGTGGCATAAAGGGACAGCGCCAGGGCCAAGATGCCCAGCCAAGTAAAAGGTGTGTTGGTGCCCTCCCTCCGCGTGAGGCTGCACAAGATAACGCTAATAGGCAGTAACAGAGCCAATGCCAGCAAATCAATGGGGAGGCCGTTCCACCAGAATTGCCCGGCGCCTAAGCCCACGGCTGCGCTCATGAGCGTGGCCCACATGCCTTGACGACGCGGTAAAAAGGTGTTGAACAGTCTTGCTGCTATCATGATACCGATACCGATGAAGAGCAGTGTGCGGTATGATTCTGCCGTGTAAAGTGAGTCTGCCCCGTTCATGGCAATCCACGGGAAAATGCACGGTAAAGCTGCGTAGCAGGTGCCGACGGTAATCCACCCGCACCACAACCCGGCGTCTGCCAGGGCGCTGAGTTTCCTCGTGGGTACCCAATCTGCTCCGCAAATGGGGAGGAGGGCTCGCCAGAACTCAGCCCCGATGCTCAGCATGATACCGATGAGACCGGCCGCGAAGATGCCTGCGGGGAGTGCAAATACCATGTCGGTGAGGGGAACTATCCCCAGCATTTTACCCGTGGTGTACGGAGTGCTGTTGAGGGTGTGCTGAATGGCGGTGGAGGCCAGTAGAGCAAATAAAAGCAGTAGGACTAAAAAGGCGCGTTTCATTGATGTTGCAGATGGGTGAAGATGTGGTTAATGAGGGATGAGGCCTCGGCATCATTGAGGCGATTACGGAACGCAGGCATGGCGCCGCGACCATGTAAAAGGGAGTGTATGAGCTCGGGCTCCGTTTTTGAGGTCGTGGTTAAATCGCCGATGGCGGGCATGCCCTCGTATGCGGCGACATAGCTTTGACCGTTGCCGGTGTTGCCATGGCAAACAGCGCAGTGGTGACGGTATAGTATGGCCGCAGGTTGAGCTTTTCGCGTGGAGCCGAAGGGGATAATCCCCGCCGGTGGCGCCGGCGCACTATGCGCGGTTGGGGGGGGCATGTCGGGGATGATTTGAATGGCCGGTTTGTTGCCATGGGTGAGCAGGAGTACCAGCAGAATGCTTAGCAATAGTATAAGAGCCAAGGCAAGGATGGTGAGTGTTTTTTTCATGATGGACGGGTAGTTTTGATATAGTGAAGGAATACACCCAGCCCTGCGCCGAACAGCCCGATGACGATTAGTGCGGGTAGATAATATAAAAAGCCGTGAGGGCTGCTGCCGAGGGTGCCTGCGGTATCTGCCCATTGACTGCAACCGGCCCACAGGACTGCAATGATGACGAAGCTACTGCCGCCGATAAGGGCGGCTGTGCGAGGGGCTGAGGGTGCGGGGGTGCCTATGTATTTGCGGGGCTCGGTAGTGTGATGGGGAAGGAGGCGAACGATGCTCAGGTAAAGGGCGAGGAAGAGCCCAATGCTGCCGAAGAGCATAGCAAGGTCTACGCTGCTGGGGGTATAGCTGCCACCGGTGAGGTGCAGGGAGCGCTCTACGATAATGTGCACGCGCTCTTGCCACATGCCGATGAGGATGCCGATGCTGACAAGGGCGCATATTGCGCGGTTGTGGCGCAGCTTGCGGAAACTGAGTAATCCGAGGGGGATGATGACGTTTAGCAATACCATGCAGGCATAGGAGTTGCCCCACAGGTGGGGCTCGGTAATCAACTCATACGCGTAAAAGAGCCCCATGGCCCCGCTGATGGCGGCGGTGAGGTGCCCCAATTTGCCGATAATGCCGATGCGGCAGCAGGCGAGTAATGCAATGATTTGCACGGCTGCCATGCCTGAGAGGATGGCTCCGCATACGAAATAGGGTGGGATGATGACGCTTTGCCAGCGCAGGGTAAGTGCAAAGTCGCTGCCGACTATGCTGTGCACCATGATGACCAGCGGGGTGAGGATGCCCGCCATGAGAAGAGTGCTGTGTGCCCAGAGGGGGCGATGGGGCTTTTGCTCTTGTTTTTCCCCCCGCAGCCCCATGCAGAAAAAGAGTGCCGAAAGCAGAAAGTAGGCGGAAATGGCGGCGGCATCCCATACTAGGGCTGAGGCCATGTCCGGCCAGGTGCCGGAGGGGACGCGCAGGGGGAACATTTGCCACAGCATCCAAGCGCGGCCTACGTGGATGAGGGGAAAGATTGCGGCCGTGCATACGGCGCACAGGGTCATGAGCTCTGCGTGGCGGGCTATGCTGTTGCGCCAGTGTTGACCGGTAAGTAATAAAATGGCAGAAATGAGAGTGCCGGCGTGGCCTAAGCCAATCCAGAAAACGAAGAGTACGATATCCCAGCCCCAAGGTACTGCGTTGTTGGCACCCAGTACCCCTACACCCTCGGTAGCGATGCGTATGGCGCTCCACCCCATTCCCCATGCTGCTAAGATGGCGCACGCCAGTATCGGCAGCCGTAACTGGCGACGTGTGGCGGATGGAATGGCGAGGTGGCTCATACGCGGCGTATTGTAGCAGATGCCCCGGCGTTCCGCAAGCAACAAAGCCACTTGTTTTTGAATGTTACGTGCGGAGGCGGGGTCTGTACCGTATCATGCGTGAAAAAATGATTTGTTTGGTGGTGGGTGTTTTGCTGTGCGGATGCGGGCGAGATGAGCCCCCTGCCACAGCAGCCTTACCTGTATATACGGTGACTGTGGGAAACCCGGTGGTGGATGATGTAAAGGTATACCACGAGTGGATAGGACGGTTGCAGGCTGATGTGGCTGCCGAGATTTTGCCTCGCGTAGAGGGGTATGTGCTGAAACGCGAGTTTTCCAATGGTCAGAATGTGGTGAAAGGACAAGTACTGTATGTGCTGGATGATACGCTGTATGCGGAAGCTTTGCAGCAAGCTGAGCATCAGGAATCTGAGGCTTTGGCTAATGTGCAGGATGCTTTGGAGAATGTGGAATATTACCGGCCGCTGGTGAAAGATGGCTCCGTGGCGAGACAGACGTTTACGGAAGCAGAACGTAAAGCAGAGGCTGCGCAAGCTGCATTGCAGGCTGCTCAAGCTGCCGTGGCTCAGGCGGAATCTAATGTAGAGTACTGCACTTTGCGTGCGCCCTTGAGTGGTATTGTGGGATTTGCCCGCGCTGATGTAGGGAGTTATGTTTCTCCCGGGAGCTCACCCATGGTGACGGTGAGCAGTGTTCAGCCAATCAGGTTGAGCTTCAGTATCAGTGAGCAGGATTGGCTTAAACAGGGCGGGGTGGATGGTACACTGCGACCCGGGGCGGAGGTGGAGGTGCTGACGGCCACGGGTAATCTTTACCCACATAAGGCTCGTATTACCGGGGTGGATAATGAGGTGTCGGATACGATGGGAACCCTGCAGATGGATGCCCTGTTGGATAACCCGCATGCGTTGTTGCGCCCGGGAATGTATGTGACAGTGCGTGCCGTGGTGGATGAGTTGAACGATGCTGTGCTGGTGCCGCAACGTGCAATTGTTTCGGTACAGGGAAAGCAATTTGTGATTACCTTAGGAGAGAAAGGGAAGGTAGAGCTTGTGCCCGTTGTTACCGGGCCAACGGATGGGGAAAACATCGTTGTGCGAGGCGCAATATCCACGCAATCCTGCATTGTTACCTCAGGTACGCAACATGCGATGATGGCGGTCTCCGGCCGAGCGGTGTTGAAAACGCAGTAATATTAACCGTGGTGGTTAACGGCCCAGAGGTTGCCGAGCTTGTGAGAACCGGCAATGGCACGGGTGATGTACTGAAGCGAGAGCTCCACCGCGTGTACCAAATCATGCCCATGGGCTAAGTGTGCTGCAACGGCGCTGGACAGGGTGCACCCGGTGCCGTGGGTGGTGATGCCGAGCGTGCGCGGGTGGGCCCATTGATGGCAGGTTCCGTCTTTTTGTACAAGGATGTCGGTGCAGGTGTTGCCCCCCAAGTGGCCACCTTTTGCCAGCACGGCGCAGTTGTATTTGGTGGACAGTGTTTGGGCTGCTTGCTGCAGTTCGTTTGGGGTGGTAATGGAATGCGTGGTGCCGAGCAGGCGCTGTAATTCATCCAGATTGGGGGTGAGCAGCGTGGTGCGGGGCATGAGGTTTTGCTCATAGACGCTGATGGCTGCTTGCAGCATGAGAGCCTCGCCTGCTGTGGCTATCATGACAGGGTCTACCACAATGGGCCCGTTGAAATCTACCAGCTCTGCTGTGACGGCCTGCACAATCTCCGGGCTGTAAAGCATGCCGGTTTTGATGGCTGCCACGGGGAAATTTTGCAGGCATATGCGTACTTGGTCGGCCACGAAGCAGGGCTCCATGGCGACGATGCCCTCCACCTTGCCGGGGACTTCGCTCACGACGCAGGTGACGGCGGTAAGCGGATAGCATCCTAAGGCGAAACCTGTTTTGAGGTCTGCTTGCAAGCCGGCACCTGCCGAGCAGTCTGAACCGGCAATGCTGAGGTAAACGGGGGTCATGCGAGAGCGGTTTCGAGGGCTGAGGCTACGCGCAGCAAATCGGTCTCTGCAAAGTGTTTGCCGAGAAGCTGAATGCCGATGGGCAGGCCACCGTTTTGTGGAGTGGGAATGGAGATGCCGGGCAGACCAGCCAAATTGGCGGGGATGGTGTAAATATCTGCCAGATATACCTGCAGAGGGCTCATGTTTTTGTCATCAATCAGCGGAGCTGCGGTGGGAGATACAGGACCGAGAATGAAGTCCACCTGTTCAAAGGCATTGGCAAAATCTTTTGCTACCAGAGCACGTACCTTTTGAGCTTTGGCGTAGTAGGCATCATAGAAACCGCTGGAGAGTACATAGGTGCCGAGGATGATGCGACGCTTGACCTCGGGGCCGAAACCTTCTGCGCGGGAGCGGCTGTATAGGTCATCCAAACCGTTGGTGTTTTCTGCACGGTAGCCGTAGCGGATGCCATCGAAGCGAGACAGGTTGGAGGATGCCTCTGCACAAGCGATGATGTAGTAGGCGGATACCACGGCCTCTGAGTGGGGCAGGGATATTTCCACGATTTCTGCACCCAGCTCAGTGAGTTTATTGACGGCAAGATTAATGGCGGCTGTTACCTCGGGCGAGTTTCCGCTGCTGAGGTATTCTTTGGGGAGACCGATGCGAACCCCGGCGATGCTTTGGCCGAGCTTAGCCGTAAAATCTTCCGTAGGTTGTGTGGAGGAGGTGGAGTCTTTCGCATCGTGCCCGCACATGGCATTGAGAAGCAGGGCTGAGTCCTCCACATTTTGTGTAATCGGGCCGATTTGATCCAAGGAGGAGGCGAAGGCTACCAGACCATAACGAGAGATACGGCCATAGGTGGGTTTCATGCCAACGATGCCGCAATGAGAGGCCGGCTGACGAATGGAGCCACCGGTATCTGACCCGAGGGCGGCAATGGCCATGCCTGCTGCTACAGCTGCAGCAGAACCGCTGGATGAACCGCCGGGAACGTGGCCCGGCGCGGCGGGGTTTTCTGTGTGGCCGTATGAGGAGTTTTTACCGGCAGAGCCCATGGCAAATTCATCCATGTTGGCGCGGCCATAGGGGATGGCACCGGCTGCTTTGAGGGCACTGACGGCGGTGGCATCGTAAGGGGAGATGAAGTTGTGCAGCATTTGAGATGCACAGCGTGTGGGTTCTCCCTGAATGCAGATGTTGTCTTTGATAGCAATGGGGATGCCACCGAGGGGAAGCGAGATGTCTGCTTTGGCTGCTGCGGCCAGTGCGGCCTCGGTATTATAAGATATATAGGCGTTGACGGTGGGATTCTTCGCATCGGTGATGCGGGCGAGCTCTTGAACCAGTTCGGTGGGGGTGATGTTGCCTGATGAGAGTTCTCGACGCCAGTGTGAAATGGAACCGTATAGCATGGCAGGAAAAAATCAGTGAGCGGATTCTACAACTTTGGGAACACGGAATTGGCCGTCCTCTTCTGCCGGAGCGTTGGCAAGGGCTGCTTCGTTGCTCAGGCTTGTTCCCGGTACATCGGTGCGCACGGCATCGAAAACCGGAAGCGGGTGATACATGGGTTCTACCCCATCGGTATCCCATTCGCCCAGTTGGGCAACATAGCCCAAGATGCGATTGAGATCTGTGGAAAACCGCTCGGTTTCCTCGGCTGAGAGCTCAAGCTTGGCCAGCTTGGCTATGTATGCTACATCGATATGCGGCTTTTCCATGGTATCAGGCTTGGTTGAGTAAGTAAATGGTGAGGCAGTAAAGCCCATAGATTGAACCCACGAGCAATGCCAGTAAAATAACGTTTTCTATCAGAAGATTGCGTGTTTGTCCGGTGACGTGGTGTACGCTGATGTCGTGGTTGCGCTTGCGTGTGTACTCATCTTCTATGGGGGCAAGTACATTTTTGCCATAGCGACCGGCACGGCGTGTAGCTGCACTCTCTGCCTCTGTTGCGCTGTTGCGCTCCTCTACCTCGTACAGTGCGTATCGCTGCTGTCTGCTGATTCTTTTCTGTGCCATATGTTCGTTATGATGATGCTAATGCGTAAATACCCCATGTAATGAGGAGAAGAAGGAAAAGCGGTAAGTGAAAGGCGAGTCCGCGCAGCATTTCCTCTCGCAGGTGCTTTGCGCCGAACTTTTCTTTGGCCTCTTCCTCGCCGGGTTTGTTTTGGAAAACGGAAGTGTGACGATACTCGCGCCCGCAGGCGTAGGCTTCGTGAAAGTCGTTGTCAGCTCGATCAAGTTTGGGGAGCGCCTCACGCAGCCGTTCTTTAACGGTTTCCGGGGCCCAATGCTGGGGCTGGAGGGAGGAGAGAATTTGGAGATGACGCTTGAAACATTCGCATACCTGTGCCATTTCCTGGTGCTCACGCTCCATGCTGTCCATGTCGCGGGAAATGCGGCGCACGGCGTTGTGAATGCGCTGGCCTACCTCGTTGAGGTCATCGTTAAAACGCGTTTTTCGCATGGTGTTTTCCTCTAGCTCTCGGCTGAGGGTTTCGCTTTCCATGCGTTGTTGTTCAAAAATTTCAGCCTGTTGGCGGAGACGCTCTGCCTGCTCCAGCATGCGCTCGGGCGTATGCATGAAACTGTCCATGGCTTCAGGATTAAGCTCCATTTGCCGATATGGCGTGCGTTGTGTTTGGTCTCCTATGGGCATGGTAGATGCGTTGTGTGTAAAATGCTAAGGAAAAGTTAAACAAATTTGTCCCATTTGTCAAGCGTTAAGCGTGGCTGTGAATGAGAAAATCTGAGTGGGAAGGTGAAAATAAGAAAGCCCGTAGGCAGAGCCTCGGACTTTCTTAATACGGGCGACGGGAATCGAACCCGTGTCTCATGCTTGGGAAGCACGCGTCCTACCATTGAACGACGCCCGCTTGACGGGGGAGGAGGATACAAGATAGGGAGGAATAAGTCAAGCAAAAACACGAAAAAAGTAAAAAATATTAAAAAAACAGAAATTATGCTTGCGTTTTTGAAGAAAATTGATAAAATCCCCCTGTCAAGTGCGCGGGTATAGCTTAATGGCAAAGCTCCAGCCTTCCAAGCTGGCCATGCGGGT
>JAFYUT010000104.1 GCA_017549485.1 Akkermansia sp. | reverse complement strand
TTGATTGCTGCCAGCTTGAAGTAATTCGTCCACCCCCTTATCACGGGGATAAGTTCCGCGATTACTTCGCGTAAAGGAGTCGGGCGATTTCGGCGAGTTATCAATCGCACTTTCGATTTCAGCTTCTTCACGCTTGCCGGTGCTATTCTCAACTTACCCTCTACTCCTATGATGTAGCCGAGGTAGACGCAGTTCCACACCTTGTCCACCTTGCTTTTCTGTTGGTTTACCTTGAGTTTCAGTTTCTCTTCGATGTAGCGGCTGATGTTTACCAGTACGCGTTCGCCTGCTTCTATCGTTCTCACGAGTATGATGCAGTCATCTGCATAGCGGCAAAAATGCAGCCCTCGATTTTCCAATTCCCTATCAAGGTCATCCAGCAGTACGTTGGCGAGTAGCGGAGAGAGTGGACCGCCTTGCGGTGTGCCTTGCTCTCGTTTTTGCTTGATGCCTTCGTTGTCCATCATTCCCACCTTGAGCATTTGGCGGATGTAGTAGAGCACTCGCTTGTCTTTGATGCGCCGTGCCAGTCTCGACATCAGGATGTCGTGGTTGACCTTATCGAAAAACTTTTCCAAGTCAAGGTCTACAGCTACGGTGTAGCCTTGTTCCACATACGCAGAGCCTGCCTTGAGTGCTTGGTGGGCGCTTCGATTCGGTCGGAATCCATAGCTCGATTCGCTCATCTGAGGGTCGAGTATGGGGGTGAGCGCTTGCACAAAGGCTTGTTGCACTAGGCGGTCTATCGCCGTTGGTATGCCCAGTTGCCGCCGTCCCCCGTTTGGTTTGGGAATGCTCACTCCCTTTACCTCCTGTGGGCGGTAGCTGCCGTTGAGCAGTTGCTCTCTCAGTTCTGCCATGTGAGTGTTAAGCCATCGTCCCTGTTCTTCCACGGTCATGCCATCTATTCCCGGGGCTCCCTTGTTGCTTTTCACTCGCTGACATGCAAGCTCAAGATTGTAGCGGTGTGCTATGTTCTCGAGTATGCGCTCCTCCCAGTTCAGTTCCTCCTTCCACGCCGCGAACGCTTGTTGCTCCCGCGATGGCGCAGCTGTGGGGGTCGCACCCTCACCGCCTCCATGTGGGCGCACCTCCCCGGATGGAGTATCGAAGTCGAACTCCATCTGGTATAAGGTGTCTTGGTTCTGCCTCTCCACGTTCATGAGTTTCAGGCTGTACTGTGCTGTGTTGGATTTCGGCCTTCCCCACCAAGGGATGGGTACTATGCCTCTGCTGACTACCTGCTTCCGGGCGTTTCTTTCCCGTCACCCTTTCAGGCCTTAGCAGGTTCTCACCGAATATGATTATGCTACTTTCCTCCCGCGCCGTCTGCATCTACCTTATGGATTCTTGATGATGTATCGGATTTTGGCACTTTAGGCAACCTCGTCCGTCCATCCGGCCTTATATGCAGTTCCTGTTCGTACAGTCGGGATTTCCCCTCGAACTTCCTTTTCCACGGTTCGTTACCTCCCCGCAGTTGTTCTTCAGGTCTGGGATTCCGCATCATCGCGGCTCCTCGCGGACTTTCACCGCAGTACGCATATCGCGTCGGTCGTACAAAAAGCAGCCGTTGAGGTATAACCTTCAACGGCTGCAAAATATTGTTCCTATACCGATTAATAGTGACCACCGCGGGGCCCGTTGAACCACTTCCATGCGGTTTCAACGATGTGCAGCGCATCCTGGTGCTTGGGAATCCAGCCCAGAACCTCAGCAGCCTTGCGGGCATCAGCAATCAGGCGGGGCGGGTCGCCCTCACGGCGGGGGCCGTATTCTACGGGGGCTTTCATGCCGGTTACTTTCTCGGCGGCATCGATAATCTCCTTAACGGAGAGCCCCTTACCGGTACCGAGGTTGAACCAGTTGGTGTCGCCACCCTTCATCAGGTAATCCAGCGCGCGCAGGTGGGCATCTGCCAAGTCATCCACATGGATGTAGTCGCGGATGCAGGTGCCATCGGGGGTATCGTAGTCGGTGCCGAATACGGTGATGGCGGGACGCTCGCCCTTGATGGCTTGCAGAATCACGGGGATGAGGTGAGACTCGGGCTCGTGGTCCTCACCAATCAAGCCGTCCTCAGAGGAACCGGAGGCATTGAAGTAGCGCAGGAACACGCTCTTGAGACCGTAGGCGCGCTCGCAATCCTTACAGACGCGCTCCAGCATGAACTTGGAGGCACCGTAGGGGTTGATGGGGTCTTGCTTCTCTGTTTCGGGGATGGGTACCTGAGTGGGCACACCGTAAGTAGCGCAGGTGGAGGAGAATACGAAACGCTTGCAGCCGCCCAGCATCATGGCCTTGAGCAGTACGAGGGGCTTGGCAATGTTGTTTTCGTAGTACTTGATGGGGTCTGTCACAGATTCACCTACCTGAATGAAAGCGGCAAAGTGAATGACGGCATCGAAATTGCCGTTGATGAGCAGGGGGTATACCACAGCGGGGTCGCCGAGGTCACCCTTTACCAAGGTAACTTCTTTATCAACAATAGCGGCGGGGTGGCCGTATACCATGCTGTCAAGCACGGTGACGTCTGCCCCGGTCTTAACAAGCTGGCGCACGGTGTGAGAACCGATGTAGCCGCAACCGCCGGTAACGAGTACTTTCATGATGATTTCTTTCTGTTGTTGTGAAATGGTTTACAGCATGGCTGCCAGCATGGACTCCAGCTTGCGGATATCGGCAGCAAAGCGGCGAATACCATCAGCTGTTTTCTCGGTGGCCATAGCGTCCTCGTTGAAGAGGAAGCGGAAGCTCTTTTCGTCTGCCGGTACGCGCTCAATGTCGCTGGCCTTGGCGGCCTCTACGTTAAGGCAGGGTGCCACAGGCTCCTCACTTGCTGCAAGCTCAGCCAACAGGTTGGGGGAGATGGTCAGCAGGTCGCAACCGGCAAGGGCAAGTACCTCTCCCTTGTTGCGGAAGGAGGCACCCATAATCTGCACGGGGTAACCGAACTTCTTGTAGTAGTTATAGATGGTGCGTACGGAGACCACGCCGGGGTCGGTCTCGGCGGTGTATTCCTCCTTGGTGTTGGCCTTGAACCAGTCCAGAATACGGCCTACGAAGGGGGAGATGAGGCGTACGCCTGCCTCTGCGCAAGCTACGGCCTGTACTAAGCTGAACAGCAGAGTGAGGTTGGTGTGAATGCCCTCTTGCTCCAGCACGCGGGCGGCCTGAATACCCTCCCAAGTGGAGGCAATCTTGATGAGAACGCGCTCGCGGGGGATGCCGGCGGCCTCATACATGCCCATGATGCTGCGGGCGCGGGCTACGGTGGCCTCTGTATCGAAGGAAAGGCGGGCGTCTACCTCGCTGGATACGCGACCCGGTACGCGCTTGAGAATCTCCAGACCGAAAGCAACCACAACCTTGTCGACGATTTCGTCCATCAGGGCGGGGGTTACCTCGCGGCCTTTGTAGGGAGCTACGGCGGCTTCTACAATGCTGCGGTATTCCGGTTTTGCAGCGGCGGCGAGAATGAGAGAGGGATTAGTGGTGGCATCTTGCGGGGCGAACTCTTCCATTTGACGGAAATCGCCGGTGTCTGCCACAACGGTGGTGTACTGTTTCAGTTGCTCAAGTTGTGTTGCCATAAGCGTGGTAAATAGTATTACACGCCTATAATATCATACAATAGGGTGCTTTACAAGCCGCTATTTTCCAAAATGCGTGCTTTCTTACGTTTCTTCAATGCTCCTGTTGCTGAGTACCGTTTTTCAGCAGTCGCAAGGGCGTTACAAGAACATAGCTGGTTATGAACACTGTGTTACTCACCACCATGGCGGGTATGTCTACCGCAAGCAGAGCCAGCCCGGCGAGCGGATATGCGTAAAGTGCATGGAGTGAGGCGTGGGCGGGTTCTGCCTCAATCACGGTTTCTTTGTGTTCTCCCGTGCGGTTGTATAGGGGCATATCCGGGCCTTGGTGATAAAAATAATTCGCTTTAACGGGAACTGCGCTACCCGGTTTTTGGGTGAGCCAAGGGGTGTCCTTTCGTGCCCAAGTGGTTATACCTTGCTCGTTTTTCTGTACTGTAATCTCACCGTAAACGGTGCGGGGCTCTGTACCCTGCACATTATACCTCGTTCTCGATGCCGGGAACCCGCCCAGCCCGAAGAAATCCGTCTCTTTATGTTGATAGCTGTATAATTTCCCCTCAACGTAAAGAGTGTCTCCGGCTTGCCAAAATTGACAGTCTGCGTTTTTGAGGTATGACCCTTCTCGCCCTTTATCATAGAAATACAGGTAGGTTTGAGAGGTGCAGCTGCTCAGCAGCAGGGCTGCAACGGCAAGACGGAAAAGGCGTTTCATGGTATGTATGGTATAACGGAATTCTGCCGGAGTCAACGTAAAAAACTTGCAAATGCAAGGGAGAAGCATTATAGTGGGCGCACAACTGTTATGATGGAACTTTTCAAACGAATATACGGTGGCCGTATGGGGCGCAAAGCATTGGTGCGCCCGTTGAGTATCATTACCGTCGGTGTTATTGTCGGGGAGGGGTGTTTGTATTACGGCTTGATGGAGTATTTGTCCTCATGGAGCAGAGCGGATATAGCCTTGGCAAAACAGGAGGCTATTTTGCTGGGCGATGCGGATATGCGGGCTGTACTGGAGCGCTGTGCTGAGCTGTTGAACATAGGCTGCGTGTGGGGGGCTCTGCTGACCCTTGTGGTAGCCTATGCCGTGTGGGTTCTGCTGACCTCTCCGTATTGGGTGCGCCGCATGAGGGATGCCGGTGTGAAGCCCGATTGGTTTTGTATGGCTGTTTTACCTGTGCTACCGATGGTGTATGTTGCTTACACGATGGAGAGCCCTCTGCTGATGGAGTATGATGCTGCGATGCAGAGGGGGGTGACCGCCACGGGAGTAGTGTTTGTCGCTTGTTGTGTCTCGGTTTTGTTTCTGTTAGCTATGGCATTTTGTTGCCCTACGAAAGAACGGGGTTAGTGCCCCGTGGATAATGGGGAGGGCATGTGAAACAACCTTTTGTACGATTCTTCCGTCAATTTACATTGTGCCACCGGTTTATCTCGCATGAGCTGCAACACTTGGCGTGCAAAGTAGGGAATATGGGCCGGATTCATGTTCGGCCCTTGGTGCAGGGCCGTGGCATCAAGTTGAATCGGGGGGCTCTGTGCAGATGAATCGTTGACGCTGATGAGGGGCAGGGCGAGGGGGGCACCTACGCCTCCGTCATCCAATACCTGAACATAGGGGCACAGCGCCTCTCTGCGCAGGTAGCTCAGTAGTTGTTCCAAAGCCAAGGCCTCATAGACTTGATTTTCTTCAAACTTGCAGCGCCTTTTGGCACTGATACACAGCGCCCCATGTTTGAGCCTGCTGTCTGCCTGCGGCTTCAAAAGGTAATAATCACCTTGAAAATGAGAGTACAAATACCACCTCAACACACCCGATAATTTGACATTTCGGCATCTGTCTTGTTCCGTATCATGAGGATTAAGTGGTACCAACAGGGTAATCATGCGGTAGCCATTGTATAATGTTTTCATCGTGTTACTGTAGTTTGTCTGTGGTTTTTATCGGGAGTCTCAATCGGCGTTGGAGTCGGCCGGCAATAATGTTCACTTTGCAGGCGTGTTTAAGCTCCAGCTCATATAGCTCGGGCTCAAACTCAAATATAACCGGTCCGTCTTCCGTGGATTCGCTGTAATGGTAGCTTATTTCTCGTTCCGTACTCAAATAGTGCCCGGCGTATTCCGAATCGCTGAGGAATGCCGCACCGTTGGGAAACTCCAGCGCCTCTGCCTGTTGAACATCACCGATTTCTCTCAGGCAGAATTCGGTATCGCCCCCTACAAAGCAGTTCCAATACGCATCTTCATACCAAGGGAAATCGCGTACTATTCGGCTGCGTGAGAGGCGTTTTCGGTAAGTTTCCAATCGTATCTTACTTGATTCAGCCGGGTTAAAATCGTAAATGACCGGTATGTAAGCAGGGCGTATTTCTTTGATAAAACGGCAAGATACCAACGGAACAACGGTGCCGTTTTCAGCTTGCAGCGCGAATACGTCTTCCGGGTGTTTTTCTATCAGTTTGCGCAGTTGCTCTACGCATACATAAGTTCCCTCGTATTCATGCCAAGTTTGTTCTTCTTTGTTAAGGTGTAGTAGGTGAATACCCACTTTACTGCCGAGTGTGAGGATATGGTGTAGTTGTTTCATTGCGGTTAAAGGGGGATATACGGGTTCGGGAGCTCGCCTGATGCTCTGCGGTTTTTAATGATACGGTCTACCCATGTCACCGCAGCCGGAACATTGTGACGATTTTTCCATACATCTTGGTACAAGGCGCGTATGTCTTCTGCTTTCGTGAGGGTTCGGGCCTGTTCGCAATAAGCGTCGAGGCGTTGTTGTCGGGCTTTACAAGCATCTTCCTCACGTTGTAGGCGCCTTGCTTCACGTTGTGGGGAATAGGCGTGGCGCTTGCGGTAAGCATGTTGTCCGCGCCGGCGGTGCTCTTTGTTCATACTTTTGTTGCCATGGCGCCGTTTATGGGCCAGGGCGTTCATCTTGCTTCTCTTCATTTGAGATTATCGGATAATTCAAGTTCAGGTGCGCCCACAAGGTGCAGCTATGGTGACCCGTTTGGGCACAGCTATCGCAACAGGTGTCGCCTCAATTCTGATTCAGGCACTGTGTGGGGTGGGCACAGTGTAACGGTAGGGAATATCCGGTAACGCGACGCTTGTCGCTATGGTAGTAGTGTTCATAACAGTAATGATAAACAGTTTTAGATTTTTTTGATAGACAGTGTGCGGTGCCGTATGCGCCGTACGCTTGTATATATAATTCAGCTTCCTTTTCATGTCAAGGCGAAAAATATTGGCATTTCCCTTAATTGTTTCCGTCAGAATCACAAAAAAATACTGTTTTTTTGCAGAAAAATAAAAAATGTCAAAAATAATCCTTGCAAAGTTATAGGAAAAGTAGTAAATAATTCTCGTGAGCACGCAATTCATCGAATATCCGAAATGCACGACCTGCAAGAAAGCCAAGAAGTGGCTTGAAGAGCAGGGGGTAACATTTGCAGATCGCCACATAGCAGAGCAGGCTCCCACAGCAGAAGAGCTGCGCGGCTGGTGGCAGGCAAGCGGGTTGCCGTTGAAACGCTTTTTCAACACCTGCGGCATGAAGTACCGTGAGTTGAATCTGGCAGCCAAGCTGGGTGAGATGAGCGAGGAAGAACAGCTGCAACTGTTGGCAAGCGATGGTATGCTGGTAAAGCGCCCGCTGCTCGTTACTGAAGACGGCTCCGTCATACCGGGCTTTAAAGCCGAGGCATGGAGCAGCGCCCTCGGTAAGTAAAGATTTGTTCATGTATGCGCGAAAGTGGGCGTGAAGGAGAGAGCACTGCCCACCCCTACAAAGCCGCCCTCCCCGGATAGGGAGGGCGGTTCCCATTATACAAGGGGGGCTGTTTTTATGTGTCAGTCATTACGGCTGAGCTTGAGATTATGCTTGAGGAGTGATAAAACAAGCGCATGTTGAAATATTGGAATGTCATGATATATGCCGGCGCTGCCATGGTTGCCCCTGCTGCCGGTATAGAGTGGATGACTGATGTGGAGGCGGCTGCGGCAAAGGCTGCGCAGCAAGATAAAATGATACTTGTAGAGTTCACGGGCTCAGATTGGTGTAAAGCTTGCATATTGCAAAAGAAAAATGTGTTGGACAAACCGGAGTTCGTAAAGTGGGTACGCAAGAATTATGTGCCGGTTGAAATGAATGTGCCCATGAATGCTGCGTTGGTAGGGGGCGAAGCGCAGCTGAACAAAAATAAAAAGTTCTGTGATGACTACGGGGTGAAAATATTTCCTTCGCTCATGATACTCACCCCGGAGAAGGTGCTCCTCGGTGGTATTCAGGGGAGCAGTTCCTCCCCCCGCAGTGCTGTTGCTGCGTTGGAGCAATATAAGCCTATGGTAGAGTCTTATCGTGCTGCCTTGCGTCTTAACGGAGAATCGCGAGCCTTGGCTCTTTTTGAAATATACCGTCAGCTGCCGCAAGAGCTCCGAACAGCTAATTATCCGCTCATGAAAATGATTGCGGAGTCCGATACGAAAAACGTGACCGGTATCCATGAAACCTATATGCCGATTCATCAAATGAAAGAGCTTGAGCAAAAGATGCACACGGCTCTTACATTCGAAGCCAAATTGCAGGTTTTAGATGACTCATTGGTACAGGCGTTGCCGGCCAATCAATCAACAATTCTGAAACAGAAAGAGATTTTGCTGAAAGGAGAAGTGCTGAATCTCTTGAAAAAGCCGCGCTCGGTGGAGGATATTCTCAAAGCCCGCGACTTGTCCATACAGGCAATCGATTGTACGGAAAATAAGGAAACACACGCTCAACAGAAGCAGAAGATTCTGGAATATTTTGCAGACCCGGAGGCCTTGTTGAAGGCTCGCTCCGGTTCCTGAGCTTCATACCTTCATTGAATGCTAAACGGGCATGCCGGATGCGGCTCTTCGTTGTCATAAAACAATTTTTTTCAGAAATGACTTGACATAGGCTTGTCTGTGAGTATAATCTCTCGCGCGCTGCGACGGTAACGCAGCCTATAAGACTATGAAAGCTGATCTGCATCCTAAGTACAATCCTGTAGTGTTCGTGGACATCACCACGGGCCGCCGCTTTATCACTCGTTCCACCGCTACCTCCGCCAAGACTGAGGTTATCGATGGTGTTGAGCACTATGTGATTTCTTGCGGTATCACCTCCGACTCTCACCCCTTCTTCACCGGTAAGAACCAGTTCGTGGATACCGAGGGTCGTATCGACAAGTTCCAGAAGCGCTTCGGTTCTGTACGTCGCGCCAAGAAGCCGACTCTTTCCTAAGTCTGCTTGCGCATGTAAGTGCGCAAACAATAGTGTCTTTTTCATTGGGCTGCCATGTTTTACATGGCAGCCTTTTTTCATTGCCAAATGACTGATTTCTGGTAAAATAACCGGAGTTAAGTGAGCGACCCACCTTGCCATGAGAAAAAACGCCATCATCAGTTTATTGATAAGCCTTTTGAGTGTTGGTACCCCCCTGTGCCTGCATGGTGCGGAATCTGCTCCCGAGCCTCCTATGCAGCCGGTGGCGCAGGTTCGCCCGTTTCATTACGGCTCACATCGATACCCCAAGTGGTCGCAGATGACACCCGAGTTGCTCAGGCTTGAGCTTGCGCAGACATACGCTGAGTTGGATACGGCTGTGGCGGCCATAGCTGAGGTAGCCATACAAGAGGCTGATTGGGAGAATACCTGCCGGGCTTTGGATTCTGCTCTGCGGCAGCCGGCCTATTTAACGGGCTTGGTACACATGTTAGGGGGCATCTGTGACTCTGAGGAGTGGCGAGCCGCGCTGGCGGACGCTTCCGCAGTTCAGGCGGAAATCTCAGCACTTGCGTTTCAGAATGAGAAATTGTGGGCTTTGTTTTCCGGACTGTCTGAGCAAGAGTGGGTTAAGAATCTTCCGCCTGCTCAGAGATCCTCGTTAGAGCATATCCGATTCCTTTTCCGTTGGTATGGTGCCGGTTTGTCGGCAGAGAAAAAAGCACGTCTGTGTGAGATAAGGCAGGAGTTTGCCCCGTTAAGTATTCGCTATGAGCAGAATTTAAAAGATACAGTGGCTCAGGCAGAGCTGGCAGTACCCGTGGGAACCGGTACGCTGAAGGGCGTGCGCTCATACTTGTTGCGAGCAGCAAAACAGAATGCGAGAGAGCGTGGACAAAAAGGCTATCTGTTTACCATGTTGGATGGCTCTTTGATAACACTGGCTGAGGTATGTGAAACTGAATCCGTACGCAAAGCTGCATGGGAGGCCTTGAACCGTGTCGGTAATACCCCGGAGCATGATAATCAGGCTTTGCTGTTGAAAGCGGCCGCGTTGCGCCATGAGTGGGCGCAGTTGTTGGGCTTCAATACGTATGCCGATTTAGCCACGCAACGCAATATGTTGTCGTCCGGAGAAAAAGCCATGTCTTTTGTGGATGGAATGATGCGGCTCCTCAAGCCGGCATTTGATGCTGAGTGTGCTGAAATGCTTCGCCTGTATAACGAAGCTCAGGGTAAGCAGGTAACGGCCATACCCCCGTGGGATGTTGATTATGCCGTAGCTTTATTCAAAGATGCTCGTAGCAGCGATATGCAATTCAATATCAACTCATATCTGGAGATTGAGAATGTCATGGCGGGGGCGTTCCGCTTGTTTGCTGAATTGTATGGCGTAGAGTTTCGCGAGCTTAAAACTCAAAGTGTTGCTGTCGGTGAGCCCGCGGCAGATGGTGCTGTTGAGGTGTGGCACCCCGGGGTAAAGTGTTTTGAGGTATATGATACCGCCACCGGCAAGCTGTTGGGTGCTTTTTATGCCGATTTATACCGTAGAAGCAATAAAAAGGCCGGTTCATGGATTTTGCCGCTCCGCGTTGCAGAGACCCCTATGCCTCGTTTGGCCGTGATGAGCTTGTTTGTTGATGAAGATAATGATACGTTCTCGCTGTCAGAGGTAGAATCTCTGTTTCATGAGTTGGGCCACATCGTTCACTTTATGGTGAGCAATGATGAGAGCTCTTTCACGAGTTCTCAAAGCGTGGCTTCTGACTATGTGGAGGTGCCTTCAACCTTAGCTGCATTCTGGGCCTATGAACCCGAGATATTGGCAGATTTTACCCACCATAACAAGGTAGGCACACCTTACCCTAAGGATGATTTAGAAAGGTATTGCCGAGAATGTACCAAGGTTTCTGCTTTAGAGAAAATGAAATACCTGTGTATTGCTCGGTTGGATTTGGAGTTGCACCACCATTATGAGCAATTGAGCAACGGGCAAGATGTCAATGCCGCATTGCAGGTCGTCATGGCGGAGTGGAGGCTGCCGACAACACATGGTTCTGAGGCCGACCTCTGCCAAGTACCGCATCTCATGTATTCGCGTTATGCTGCCGGGTATTATTCGTATATATGGGCAGAGGTGCTGGCGGCAGATATCTTTGAATATTTCAAGCGCGAAGGCCTTAAAAATAAGCAAGCCGGAGCCACCTACAGGCGTATGATGCTTGAGCCGGGGGCCGTAGAACCTGCAGCAGAGTTATACCGCCGCTTTATGGGGAGAGACCCGCAGCCGGATGCTTTTTTACGCCGCCACGGCATACCTATTTCAAACAATAAATAACACAGATGAAAAATAGCCTAATTCTTATAATCAGTGCGTTATGGGGTAGCTTTGCTCTTGCTCAAACGGTTGCAGAGCAAATGCCTCAAGTGGCAGTTACGGCACAAAGCGCTGCTGCTCACCCGTTTTTCCGTTCGGAGGGTGGGCTTAAGTGGTCTGCGTTGACAGCCTCGCAGGCTTTGGCTGATGCTCGCGAGGCCGTGCGGTTGACGCGTGAGCGTGTGCAGGCCATATACAGCATAGCCCCTGAAGACGCTACCTTTGATAACACCTTTTTGGCAGTAGAGGAAGCAACAGATGAATTACAGTGCGTGATGATGCTCATGATGCACCTGAGCTATGTGGCTGATAGTGCGGAAAACCGCGCTGCTATGGAGGAAATATCGGCACTTATGTCTGACTGTACCGCCGAAATTTTCAGCAATGAGCAGCTCTGGCATTTGATGCAGTGTGCCGCCACACCGGAAAAAACGGCAGGCCTTTCTCCAGCCAAACAGCGCGCCGTAAAGCAGCTCATGCAAATCTTTGTAGATAATGGGGCGAATCTCTCTGCTGAAAAAAAGGCACTCAAAAACGAGCTTGAAAAAGAGATGATGATGCTCTCTTTGGCGTATGATAAAAACATACAGGACTTTACTCAAAATTGGGAGCTGTTGATAACGGATGTTGCGGAGTTAGATGGTGTGCCGGATAATGTTCTGCTCATGTTGCAGAATGCAGCAAAAGAGGCCGGGCTGGAGGGCTACCTGATAACGCTGCGTGATGAAACGGCGCCCATGGTGATGGCCTTTTGCAGTGTGGAGCAGACGCGCAAAAAATGCTGGGAAGGGGTGTATGGCTACGGGGTTGGTACCCAATATGATAACGCCCCGGTAATAGCTGCGCTTATGGAGAAGCGGCAAGCATTTGCTGAGTTGTTGGGCTTTAAAAATTATGCAGATTATGAGGCTCGCACCCGCATGGTGCAGCATGGCGATGAAGCATTGGCATTTGTTGATTCCCTCATTGCCAAACTTAAACCGGCGTACGATGAAGAATTGCGGGGTATCATGAAGTCTTATTGCGATGCTTTAGGGAAAAACTGCGCCCACCTTACCCCGTGGGATGAATTGCAGGCTCTCGGCATTTACAATGGCCATAAAAATGCCGCTTCCATGGTGGGCCTCAGTGCTTATTTTAAATCCACAGATGTGCTCAACGGCCTATTCTCAGTGTACAGTAATTTGTTGGGTGTAAGCTTTAAACAATTGCCTGCGGTCTGCCTGAAACCCGGTGAAACTTGCCCGGAAGATAAGGTTGAGGTATGGCATCCCGATGTAAAATGCGTAGCCATGTATGATACGGCTACCGGTACACAGTTGGGTGTCTTTTATTTGGACCTTTACCGCAGAGCCGACAAACGCGCAGGTGCTTGGTGTGCTCAAATCAGGCAGGCTAATCCCGGCCCGAATGGTGAAATTGTTGAACCTCACGTTGCTGCGTTGATGGCTAATTTTGACCCCAAAGTCAAAGGTATGCCCAATCTTTTTTCACATGAAGACGTGATAGTGCTTTTCCATGAGTTCGGGCATCTGATGCATCACCTTTTGAGCCATACTGAATTGAAAGGTCATGGTGCCATGGGGGTTGCATGGGATTTTAATGAGTTCCCCAGCACCTTGTCTGAAAATTGGGCTTGGTCTCCCGAGGTGCTCGCAACCTTTGCGCGCCATTATAAAACCCGCAAACCTTGCCCGCAAAGTGTGCTGGAGCGCCTTGCCGAAAGTCGCTCTGTGTTGCAAGCTCATATCTATATGGAAACCCTGCGCCGTGCTAAGCTGGATTTAGAGATACATATTTATTACAAAGACAAATTCAAAGGACGCTCGCTGGATGCCGTTTCGGCAGAGTTAGCAGCGGATTGTCAATTGCCGTACGCCTCAATGCCGTACTCACCGTTGCGCAATTTGCCACACTGTTTTGCCGGGGGATATGCTGCCGGGGTGTATTCTTATCTGTGGTCAGAGGTGTTGGCGGCCGATGCCTATACCCGCTTTGCAGAGGAGGGAATGCTCAATCCTGCTATCGGTAAACAATATCGCGAAACAATTTTGGAAAAAGGCGACAGTTTACCGGCAGATGAACTGTACCGCATGTTCATGGGGCGTAATCCTGATGAAGATGCTTTCCTGAAAGTGCACAAGCTTAACCGTTAATATGCCATGAAATACATAGCTCTTACTCGATTAGCCTGTTGTTTGGTGGCTCTGAGCCCTCTGTCCTCAGCCCAAGCAGAGGCTCCGTTGCCCGTCACTCAGGCCGTAGCTGAGCATCCGTTGTTCCGCACAAGTCTGTTACCGTCATGGTCTGCGATGACACCCAAACAGGCCCTGCGTGATACAGAGGCTGCCGTATTGTTGGCAGAGCAGCATATCGCAGCGCTCTGCCGCCTTACCCCCGAGCAAATGACCTTTGAAAATACTTTCTTGGCCTATGGCGAGGCTATTGCTGAGCTGGAGCAAACCCAGCAATACATGCATCACCTTACCGCGGTGAAAGATGACCGCGCCTTACAACAAATGCAGGCGTATCTCATGGGGGCCCTTACGCAGTTTGATGCGCAGCTCATGCAAAATAATCGCTTGTGGCAGGTCATTAAAACGGCATCCGAGCAGCCGTGGGTACAACACCTTACCCCCGAGCAGAAGCTCATTGTTGACCAAACCGTGTTGCATTTTATTCACAGCGGCGCTGCGTTGAACGATGAGCAGAAACAACGTAAGGCCGAAATTAATATGCAACTCGGCCGTTTGGCCATGCAGTACGGGCGTAATGTGCAAGAGTCCTCGGCGGCGTGGTCTTTGCTGATAACCGATGCCGAGGAGTTGCGAGGTTTGCCGGCGGCGCGCATGGCGGTGGCTGAGTCCGAGGCCCGAGCTCGTGGCCTTTCTACCGATGAGAAGCCCGCATGGCTCATTACGTTGAACTCCGGCTTGGCTATGGATGTGGTGGCTACCTGCAATGTGTCCGAAACTCGACGCAAGTGTTGGGAGGGTACAAAAACTCCCGGTACTTGTGCGCCATACGACAATGCCCCGATTATCGCTGCTATGATGGCGTTGCGCCACGAATATGCTCAGCTTATCGGTTACAAGGACTATGCGGATATGAAAGCCGCTACCCGCATGGTGAAAGATGGCAGGGCCGCTCTTGCTTTTGTGGATGGTATGATGCGTGAATTGAAGCCGGCTTTCGACCGCGAAAATGAGCTTTTGTTGGAGTACATTTCTCAACTGAAAAATGAAAAGGTAACGCAGATTGACCCGTGGGATGAGCGTAAATATGCCTCCATGATGGCAGGTGATCGCTACGCATTCAATACGGCCTCTGTACGCCCGTATTTTGAAAAGGAACGTGTGGTGCAGGGCCTCTTCTCGCTTTGCGGTAAGCTTTTCGGTGTAACTTACAGCGAAATCCCTACCGTTTTTGTGCAACCCGGTCAACAAGCTCCCTCAGGCTATGCCGAAGTGTGGCACCCGAGTGTTAAGCTGTATGCCGTGCATGATTCTCAATGCGGGCAGCACCTCGGCTCGTTCTATTTGGATTTGCACCCCCGCAAGGGTAAACGGGCAGGGGCTTGGTGTATGCCGCTGCGCATGGGGGATGCAGGCGAGCCGCATTTGGCTGCATTGGTAGCAAATTTCGGCGTGGCTGCACCCGGGCAGCCTGTGCTGTTCTCGCATGCTGAGTTACAGATATTTTTCCATGAGTTCGGGCACATGATGCATTACATGTTGGGCCATACCCGTTATCGCCGCCATTGTAGCCCTGCTGTTGCCTGGGATTTCGCAGAGATGCCCAGTCAATTGTTGGAGAATTGGGCGTGGGAGCCCGAAGCTTTGGCTACGTTCGCGTTTCATTATGAAACCGGCGAGCCTTGCCCGCAAGAGTATCTTCAAAAATTAGCTGCCAGCCGTTATTTCATGCCTGCTACCAATAATATGCGCTCCCTCTGCGTAGCTAAGCTGGATTTGGAAATGCACATGAACTACGACAAAACATTTGAGGGTAAAGATTTAGATGCTGTGGCGGCCGAGATGCTCGCCCCTTATACGGCACCTTTTTCCGTGCAAGCTCCTTGTGTGATGCGTAATTTGTTGCACTGTTTCCAGGGGGGATACGCTGCCGGCTATTATTCGTACAAATGGTCAGAAACGCTCTCGGCAGATGCGTTCCTGCGCTTTAAAAAGGACGGTATTTTCAATTCCGAAACCGGCGGCGCTTACCGCAAAGCCATTCTGGAGAAAGGTGCTTCCGTGCCTGCGGATGCTGTGTTCCGCGACTTTATGGGGAGGGATGCCAATCCTGATGCTCTTTTGGAATCTCAAAAGTTGAAATAATAATGTTTGCTTTAGCTGATTCTTCGGATATTCTTATCAAGCTTGCTGTCAAAGGGGGTGTGCTCCTTGTTGTCGGTGTAGTTTGTTTCCTCTGGGTGTTTTGCAAGACTAAACGGGTGTTATCGTCCTTTAATCGTGCGATTGAGGCTGAGGATACCGCGGCATTTGATGCCCTCTTGAGAAAACACCGCAAAACTCTTTGTGATAAAGAGGGGGGGATTTTTGATGCGGTGTTTGATTACGTGTTGGTGAACAATTCACTATCTTGCATGAAGGTCATTTTCACCCATGCCTCGGCTCAGGAATGGCAGCGCGTGTATCTGGCGCAATCTCCGGAATCGGAAGGCCCCTTGTGGGAGGCCATCAACTATGGTTCTGTTGATATGTTGCGTCTGTTGTTACAGCAGGGTATGAAAGCAGAGGCCGAACGTATGTCGCCATGGCTTTGGGCAGTTTCGTGCGGGTTGGTGGATGAAGCTAAGGTGCTGGATGAGTTCGGGGCAGATACCATTACCCCCGCGCAGCAATTGGCCGATAAATCATTGGAAGAAGAGTTGATGGATGAAGAGTCATGGCAACATGACCACGAGCGCTTTATTGCCACCATTGATTACCTCACCGCACGCCGATATCCTATCTCCCAAGCCCTGCTCGAACGCGCCGAGAAATGGAGAGAAATGGATTAAGGGGATATGAGGCAAAGTAAATTTATATGAAAACCGATTTTTTCCACTTTTCCCTTAAACTGGGGTGTTTGGCGGCAATGGTCGCCCTGACCATGCAGTGGGGGGTGGATTGGGTGCTCTATGCAGGAATAGCGGTTGTTTTGTTGTGGCTTTGTCTTTGGGGGTGGAAGGGGCTTTTGCTTGTTCGGCATGCTGTTTCTTATGCGCGACCCTTAAAGCTTTTTAGCGATGCTTTGAATCGCCGGGATATGGCGACTTTTGACCAACTGCTGCATCAATACATGCCCGCATGGCGGAGGGGTGACAAGGCGCAGCTGTGTGAAGATGTGTTTTTGGCTGTAGTGCGGGGGGATTCATCTGCTGCCATGAACTTGATGTTACGGCAAGAATCCGCCCCGGGGTGGCAAGAGATGCTGATTAATCCACTTTGCTGCGTGGTGCTTCATGGTTCAACGGAAATGCTGAATCTGTTGATAGAACAGGGGATGTGCCCCGCGCAAGAGTGGGAATCTCCTTGGCTTATAGCGTTAATCAACGCCCGTGTGGAGCAAGCTCGCGTGCTCGCCCTACACGGATATGATGCCATAACCGCCGAACAACAAAATCGCTCTGCTTGGCCCTCTTTAGACGATATCTTGGCTATCCCCGACTTTTTCTCCACTCCCGAGCAGCAATCGGCCGTGGTGGATTATTTGAATGAATGCGGCAAAGTTGGCTCGGTAAGGCACGAAAGCCGCAATGTTTGATGTTATTGTGGCCTGAGTTCTAGAATATAATCTGTTTGTAGCATGGGCAATTCTCCTTTTACGAATTGAGGCTTGGTGGCATTTTTTCCTTTGAGCCCATCGTAGAGGATATCTGCATGGAGCTTGTTATGCCCCTGTATTTTGGAGAATCGGACCGTGGCGTTGTGCTGTGGAACGTTGATAAACGACTGATTGCCATCCGCAACGTATAAGAAAAACTGCAACTGCGCTTGTATAGTGTAATCTATATGCGCAGCCGGGCGATAGGTTATCTCCGGGTTAGCCCAGTTGTATGTGGCAAAGAGCCTGTATCCTACGTAATTGGGAAAATTCGGGTTTTCTTTTTTGAGAGTTACTTGCCCGTTTTGTTCGGTAACCTCCAAGCGGAGGGCTCCTATGTATTCATCCACAAAATGGGTATCATACAGGTAGACTTCTCCGTATACGGTGCCCTGAGTATGATTCTGTACGTGAGTGGGCTTATCAAATGTGCAGGAGGCGAGTAACTGCACAAACACGATTGCAACACTGATTATCGCAAGAATACGGTACCTCATGACTTCTGCTATTCTACTATAATGCGAGAGCTAAAGCAAGCAGTAAAATCTACTCGGGAGGGCATACCGAATGCTTTTTGGGTGCATCTTGTGTGTTTAATCGCCCGTGGGCGTTATGCCTTTACGCAGGGCGACTGCGAATGAATCCGGCAAGCCGGTGTGGCATATTTTGGCGGCTGCGCTCTCTATATCGTAGTCCACTCGTCTCAGTGTGAGTGTGCGTGTATCGGTATCAAGCAGGGCGTAAGCCGCGCGTGGATTGAAGTCTCTCGGTTGGCCGACGGAACCCGGGTTGATGAGGTAACGGCAGTGGGGAGCAAGCACAACGGTACAGGTGTTTTGCTCGTCATACACCGCCGGTATGATGGAGATACTGCCGTCCTCCTCCTCTTTGAAAACGGTGGCTCGATGCGTGTGGCCGAAGAAGCAGAGCTGCCCTTCAAAGGCAGCAAAAGCCTCACGGGCAGAGGGGATATTACCGATGCGCTTCCATGCATCTTCCTGCATGGGGGCAGCATGAACCAGCGTGATACCCTGCCACTGAGCACGCAGGGGCAGGGTGCGTATATAGGCAAGATGCTCGGCAGAGAGCATGGCAGCGGTGCGATCCATCATGGCCGTGAACAGCGGTACCCCGAACAGCCCGCGTTGCAGCAGGGCTTGCTCGTGATTGCCACGCACGCATGCATCGAAAAACTGCATGCCGCGGCTCACGCATGCGGCGGGGTCTCCGTTGAAGCCTATGCTGTCGCCCAAGCAAAGGTAGTGCTCTGTGGCGTGAGCGCGGGCATCCGCCAACACGGCCTCAAGGGCTTCTATGTTGGCGTGAATGTCTGACAGAATCGCAACGCGCATTACTTACGGAGCATGTCTTTAAGGCGAGCCTTGAAAGCGGGTATGCCGTCTCCCATGGCGGCCGAGATGGGCAGAATCTCCACCTTGGGGAAGCGCTGGCGCAGCATCTCCAGATTTTCCACGGCGGTGGGGTCATCCATCTTATTGGCAAGGATAATCCAGTCTCGCTCGGCAAGCTCCTCTGAGTAAAGCTTGATTTCTTTACGCAGGGTTTGGATGGCCTCAATCGGGTCGTGCTCCAGCCCGGTCATGTCTACCACAAAGAGCAGCACCTGACAGCGCATGATGTGGCGCAGGAACTCATGGCCCAGCCCTCGGTTCTCGGATGCGCCTTCAATAATGCCGGGTATATCAGCCACTACGCAGCGGCTGTAATCCTCAAACTCTACCACACCTACAATGGGCTGCAGGGTGGTGAAGGGATAACTGGCTACCTTGGGGGTTGCGCGGGAGATAGCGCCCAGCAGGGTGCTCTTACCGGCGTTCGGGTAGCCTACCAAGCCGGCATCAGCGATACGGCGCAACTCAAAGAAGAAGACGCCGCTCTCGGCCTCGGTTCCGTACTCAAACTTGATGGGGGCTTGATCCGTGGCTGTGCGGAAGTGCCAGTTGCCGCGGCCACCTTTGCCGCCTTGGCAGAGCACGAAACGCTCACCGGGCTCGGTGAGGTCGGCAATCTGCTCCAGCTCAATGCCATCGCCCTCACGCTCCAGCCAAGTGGCCTCTTGCATGGTAGCGGCATTACTGCGGTACACGATGGTGCCGGGGGGGACTTTACCAATGACTGTTTTGCCATCTCGGCCGTGCTTGCGGGCGTGCATGCCGGGCATGCCGTCTGTGGCAACCAGCTTGGGGTCATAGAAATAATTGCGCAGATCATTCGTGCCGGTGCTTACCTCAAGAATGACGCTGCCGCCGTCACCGCCGTCGCCGCCATCAGGGCCGCCACGCGGTACGAATTTCTCACGACGGAAACTGGCCAAACCATTTCCTCCTTTGCCTGCTTTGGCAAATATGCGAATGTTGTCTACGAACATGGGCGTAACGGTATAGGAAAGAATGGTTTTTGTCAAGACAAATCATAATTTGTACCCCGGAACGGCGATTTTCCTTGCTTTAGCGCAGCAAAAACTATATTATAGGCGTGTAAACCAATCTTATTTATCATATGAAGATTCTTATTACCGGCGGTGCCGGCTTTATCGGCTCCCACATTGCTGAGCACTATCAGGGTGTGGCTGAGGAGATTCGTGTGCTTGATAACCTTCGTACCGGTTACAAGAAGAACTTGGATGGTCTCAACGTGACCTTTATCGAGGGTTCTATCACCGATCGTGAGCTTGTTGCCAAGGCCGTAGAGGGTGTAGACTACATCTTCCACATGGCTGCAATGGTTTCCGTACCTGAGTCTATGCAGAAGCCCCGTGAGACCGTTGACCTGAACGTAAATGGTCTTCTGACCGTGCTGGAAGAAGCCAGCAAGGCCGGCGTGAAGAAGGTGGTGCTTGCTTCCTCTGCCGCCATTTACGGTGATAATCCCGTGGTGCCCAAGGTGGAGACCATGTACCCCGAGCCCAAGAGCCCCTATGGTATCACCAAGCTTGACGGTGAGTACTACATGGATATGTTCCGCACCACCGGTCAGGTAAATACCGGTTGCTGCCGCTTCTTCAACGTGTTCGGGCCGCGTCAGGATCCCAAGGGTGCCTACGCTGCCGCAGTGCCCATTTTCATGGAGAAAGCCCTCAAGGGTGAGGATATTACCGTGTTCGGCGACGGTGAGCAGACCCGTGACTTCATCTATGTGAAGGATATTGTAGGTGGCCTTACCTATGTGGCTGAGCATCCCGAGGTAACGGGCGTATACAACGTGGGTTACGGTGGTCAGATTACCATCAATGACCTTGCCGAAATTATTATCAAGGCCGCCGGTTCCTCCTCTAAGGTGGTACACCTGCCGGAGCGCCCGGGTGATGTGAAGCACTCCCGCTCCTGCGCTGATAAGCTGCGCAATGCCGGCTGGGAGCCCAAGTACACGCTTGAGGAAGGTCTCAAGACGACGCTTGAGTACTTCAAGAGCGTTACCAAGTAAAATTATTATAACTGTCACACGCTGCAAAGCCCGTGTATGCGGCTTTGCGGCGTGCTTTTTTATGTGTGATGATGACTACAGACCACGCATGAGCGTGGCGCAACTCGGCAAACTGGCGGCTGAGCGACTGGCTGCGCTGCGGGCCGAGGGGGAGCAGTTGCACCCGGTGGTCAACACAACCCGCAAATTGGCTGCTAATTTTTGGGGCAGTGCGTGGATGAAACATTTGGCGCAGTGCGAGGCAGGAGGGCTGTGTCTGGCCCCCGGGCGTAGCTTGTTGCGGCATGGCTGTGTGCTGGATTTGCGTATAGCTCACGGCAGCATCAGTGCCAAAGTGAGTGCAGATGAGGTATATGAGGTGAATTTGGTTATCAAACCATTTGATGAAGAGCAAATAGAGGAACTCAGGTGCGCCTGTGCCGGTAAAATTGATTCTCTGGTGTCATTGCTGGAGGGTAAGGTTGATGCCGCCGTATTGCAGCTGCTGTGTGACCCGGAAAATGGGTTGTTGCCACAGCCTGCGGATTGGAAAATGCGCTGTACCTGCCCGGATTGGTGTGAGCCGTGCCCTCATGCCGCAGCCGCCATTTATGCCGCGGGGTGTCTTATTGATGCCGACCCCACTTTATTGTTTACGTTGCGTTGTGTAGACCCGGCTGCCCTTACTACTCAGCCGGTGGAATGTATGCCCCAATCAGACTTTGATGTATTGGCCCTGAGTGAAACCTTCGGGGTTGATTTTGATTGGAACTGATACCGGAGCAGGGTGGCTCTTGCCATAAAATGGATATCCTGCTCTTTTGCTGTAATTTTTAGCTTTACACCGCCCCGTGTATCCGCTAGAATGCTGTCAGCCATGAAATTCCGCCATTCTTTATTATTATCAGCCTTAGTTGCAGCTCCGTTGGTTACGGAGACCGCTTCCGCCCGTTCGCTTGTTCAGCTTTACAAGGATTTGGCCGCTACCCCGCATGCCGTTGATGCCGATGCTAAGTTGCGTGCAGGCTTCTTCCCGGCGCTTGTGGTAATGCCTGCCGATGTAGAAGCTTGTGCTGCGGTTTCTCAAATTTCCGATTTTTCTGCTCCTAGGGTGGTGATGGAGCCGGGTAAAGGTCTTGATAATCCTAAGATAAAGGAGCACCTTGAATCCCTCGGCATCGCCGTGGGTAAGGGTAATGCCGCTTCGTTCGCTGCTTTCATGCCCCTGTACCAGTATTTGGCCGGTCGTGTGGATTACCCCGCCCGTGCTCAGGCCTGGACCGAATCCGCCCGTGCCGAATACTCCGGTACCATTGGTGAGCAAGTTGTAACCCAGGCTACCAAGCCTGCTCTTGATGCCATCCGCAAGGTAAAAGACATGCACTTGCATCCCGTATACTTTTCCGTGACGGCTGATGTGCCTGCACATCGCTACCTGATGGAGGCTGCTGATGATTACATCGACGCATACGCCAAGCAGTACGGTGGTACGCCCGTAGAGGAGAACGGCTGCAAGGGTGTGAAGATTCCCTTCAAGTCCCTTTTCCCTCTGCCTGAGGGTGATGCCACCATTGAGCGTACTCTGCGAGAGGAAATCTCCGGCCGCTCCCTTTATGTGATGTTCAAGCAGCAGGGCGGTGCTTTGGTCATTGCTATTTGTGAAGACCCCAAGGAAATCAACATTGCGGATTCGGTGGATAAGTCCGTATTGAGTGCTTCTACCATGAAGTTCTGTGATTCCTACCTGAACTCCGGTATTGAAATGGCTGCTTATATAAGCCCCGAGCTGCTTAACTCTGCTACCTCTTATCAGGAGTACGACATTAAGGCTTTGGCTGATTTTGCGCAAGACGTGTTCCGCGCCATGAGCAAGGAGGACGATTCTAACGTGGCGGCATACAATGCTGCCGCCAATGCTATTAAGCCCTTGATGAACTATGTGTCTTCCTATGTAAGAACAGATGCTGACAAGCCTTTCAGCTTCTGTATTTGGCCGCAGGATGACGGCAAGCATATCAAGATTAACTTCGATGCCTACGACTCTACGTTCAAGCCCGGTAACATTCGTCTGGCTCGTGTAGCCCGCAGTGAGAAAGTGCTCTTCTATGCAGAGTCCACTGAGGAAACGACTGCGAATCCCCGCAAGACCATTGATGCTCTTGAACCTGCGCTTCAGGTTGCTGCCGGTTATGTTACCTCCATGGAGCCCGCTGCTGCTGCAGCCTCCGGTGGTGAAATGTTGCTTAAGTACATGCCGCGTTTGCGTACGTTCATGAAGAGCCTGCGCGCCGCTGATAAAGCCTTGGGCGAGGTGCCCGCATTCGTGGTGATGCCGTTGAAAGATGGCAGCATGGCTGCTTCTTACTTCAACTCCGTTAAGGACCGTGCCGCTCTCGGTAAGGCCGGTGATGAGTTGGTGACAGTTGTGGGCCGCATGATTAATGACAAGGCCGATACCCTGCGCAAGAAGGTTAAGACCAAGAAGAGCAAGACTCTCGTCTCCCATACGGCTGACATGTCCGATTTGATTCCCAATATGGAGTTGAATACCACCATCTCTGAGAAGGACAGCACCTTTGCCTTCGGTAACTCTGCTGCCCTGAATGGTCAGATGATAAAGTACGGTAACGGTAAGATTAATTTCACGGGTGCGGTTTATACCATTCGTCCCGCAGCTCTGAGCATGGTTGTAGGTTCCGCCCCCGAGGCTGCCATGCTTACCCCCATGCTGGAGGGTATCGGTGCCGTGCATGCCACTAACACGGTTAAGGACGACGTACGT
>JAFYUT010000103.1 GCA_017549485.1 Akkermansia sp. | reverse complement strand
GCGGCTACACCGCCGGGCTACCATATATCGCCCCTCGCCGGGGCTCTGATTTCGGCGGGCATTCGCCCGCAGGGTATCCCCTACAAATTACCATTTATCGAGTTTTTAGAGATGCCCAACTTGTAAATGTACTGAGCCCCTTGCGGGCGATAAAATGTGTAGCCGGAGGTTCCGTTCGCCCGCAGTCGCGGCCTCCCTCCACCCTCCGGCTAATAATCTTGCCGCCCCGCGCCCGCGGGGCTTAGAAATTCCGCGAGCTCCGCTCGCCTAGCTTAAAAACTTGTCCATCGTAATTTGTAACTTGTCAATGCAACGCCCTCAAAATATTCTCCACTGCTTGTCGGGTGGTGGTGGCGGCGTTGAGTGATATGGGGGCGGCCCATGGTTCACGGCGCAGCCATGTGCGCTGGCGTTTGGCGTATTGGCGGGTGGCCAGTGCCAAGGCGTTCACCAGCTCGTGGCGGGATAAGGTGCCCTCCAGATGTTGGCGAATGAGCGAGAGCCCCAGCGTTTTTTCGGCCGTGGGAGAGAGCTCGGCGGGCAGGGCGGCTACTTCGTCTATGGCACCGTGTTTCAGCATGAGCCGAGCACGCGTGGCAATGCGGGCATCCAGCTCGGGTACCTCGCGGCAAATGGTGAAACCCGGTCCGCATGCCTGTGGCTGCCAGTTGTTGCGCCAGTATGAGAGCGGTTTGCCCCCCAGCAGCACAATCTCCAGATTACGCACCACATAGCGTGGATTTTGCAGATTGGTGGCTGCTGCACCTTCGGGGTCGGCTTCTTGCAGGCGGCGCACACATTCCTCCGCCGGCAGGGCCATCAGTTCTGCCCGCAGCTCGGGGTCGCCGGGCGGGGCCGGAGAAATACCGTGGGAAATGAACTTAACATACAGCCCGCTTCCCCCGGTGATAATGGGGGTGTTACCACGTGCCTGTATGGCTTCTATACAGGCTTGGGCACGGCGGGCATGGGTGGCGGCATCGTTGTTCTCCTGCACCTCCATATTACCGATGAGGTGGTGCGGTATACCGCCTTGCTCTTCGGCAGAGGGGGCAGCGGTCAGTACCGGCATGGCGCGGTATACTTGGTAGGCATCGGCGCTGATGATTTCGGCGTTGCCCAGTTGCTGCGCCACTGCCACGGCAATGGCACTTTTACCACTGCCGGTAGGGCCTAAGATGAAAAGCGGTGTCTGCATGGGGATGAAATGCGGTTCGTTCAATGAAGGATTTGCCACAGCGCGGGATTATGCGTCCTCGCTTTCTTCCTCGTCTGCGTATTCCTCCTCATCCTCGGAGTATTCTTCATCCTCCTCGGCATCATATTCTTCCTCATCTTCTTCGTCCTCTTCTTCAACCTCATCGGGCAGAACAGGCACATTGTATTGTTTCAGCAGCGCTGCAACTTTTGTGCGCGCTTCCTCATCTCTCGGCAAATCGCTTTCGCTCAGTTCGGCGGTGGCACCATGGCGCAGCAATACCTCCAGGCATTGCAGGCGTATTTGCAGGGCTGTTTGAGGGTCTTCCTCAAGCTCTCGCAGCATCGCCAAGTCGTCTATCATGTGCATCAGCGGGGGTGTGTCGCCGCAGTATTCGGCCATGTAGTCAACGTATTCTTCCTCACTGGCAAATTCCTCTCTCTTGCGTTGGCTCGGGATATAGTTGGGATCAAACCCGAGGGCGATGAGTTTTTCCATCTTCTCGGGAGTATCGGCGTGGGCATCCATGCCGAGAGCAAAGAAGATGGACTCATTATACTCTATCCCCTCTTGGGTTAAGAGCCCTTTGCGGAAAAGGTGTTCAAAGGTAGACCATGACTCGGGAACTGCCTCCAGCATGGTACGGGCAAGTTCCTCCTGACACTCTGCCGGGATGCTGTTCAGTTTATCAAGAATGATTGCCGTGCAGGTACAGCTGTGGTGTATTGCCATCTCCATTTGGCAGCAAAGGGACAACATGGCCGGGTGGCTCTTGTTGGGGTCTGCCCCGTTTTCCAGCATCCATTGTAACAGCTCGAGGTATTGCTCCGGTGTCATGCCGGCGGATTCACACATGGGGGATTGCCCTACAATGGCACATAACAAATCCTCAGAGGCCGGGGAGGGCTGCAAGATGTAGTCTTCCATAATAAGCTGCGCATTCGGGTCGGCACCGCGGCGTACCAGCTCTTTCACCATTTCCGGCTTACCCAAGCGAATGGCAATCCAGGCAAGAGTACACCCATCTTTATTACTGATATTTCCGTGCCCGGCGGCAGCTGTTTTTTTGAGCAGTTGTCGAAACGGGTAGGTCGCTGTGCGGGCCGCTATTTTCTCTGCCATGGAGGCTCCTTGCTCGATTCGTTGCCGGTTCTCCTCTATCTTGTTCGCAAGGGCATCTGCAATATCTTGGGCAGACATGGCCTCTACGGCGTCAAGCTCGATGGCATCATACATGGCCGCCATACCCAGTATTTCTTGGGGTACATCCACACTCAAAAGCTTGTACATGTGCAGCATGTCGGCGCGCTGTTGTTCCGTCCAGCTCTCGTGGAAAGAGATATTGTATTTGTCCGCTGCTTGTTGGGTGGTATCGGCGGGTGTTTCTGCGGCTCGGCACAGGGGGGCAGAGCCGAGGAAAAGGGCTGCGAGCAGAATGGTATACTTGTTCATGGACATGAGGTGTGGGTTTCGCCTGTAACACTAACATGGTTCCATGTGCTGTGTCAAGTAAACATTGTAGTACAAGTGACCTAAAATGTTGACGATATTCTTTATAATGAATAAGTGTCACGATTTGGACTTGACTTGCAGCGTGAACAGGCGTATTCAATAGGCATGAGCTTAATTCCATGGTTGACAATGGCTGCCCTCTCTGCCGGGGTAGAATATTATAACCCGATAGCACAACCCGGCGAGCCGGGGTACAGACCTATCCCTCGCCACCATTTCCGTGGCACCATGGAGAACGACTCCGCCTTCGGTAACGACTCCAGCTATACCCACGGCACGCGTCTGGATTATGCTTGCAGCTTGGATAATGGAGATGCCTGGGGTATCAGCCTTACGCAAAATATTTATACCCCCACCACACATACCTGTGGTGCTGTGATGGGTGAGCACCCCTATGCCGGATATTTGGCGCTGGGGGGCGCCTACCTGATGCGCGGGGAGAATTTCGGCAACGCCATAGAGCTGCAAATAGGCACCACCGGCAATGCCTCATTTGCCCGTTATGCCCAAAACGGTTTGCATGAGGCCTGTGGTATGCAGACGTGGGACGGCTGGCAAGACCAAGTGCCCGCCGAGGCAACGGTGCAGCTCTCTGCCCAGCAGAATATCCGCATCCCGTGGCTGGAGATGTCAACCGCTAATGGCTGGAAGAGCGACGGCACCTTTATTTTGCGGGAAGAAGCCGGCACGGCCTACATTCGCGGCGGTGCAGGGGTTACGGTTCGCTATGGGCGCAACTTGCCGCCGGCTATGGAGGTAAACGGCAACCGCGCCGCGCAGTATGGCGTCAGCCTGTTAGAGAAACCGAGTTACGACCCCACGGAAATCTCCTACTTTGTGGCCGCCGGGGCTTATGCCGAGTATGTAGCGCGAGACATTGCGGTGGATGGCGGCGTGTTCCACCACTTTGACCAAACATGCAGCCGCCAACCGTGGCAGGCCGAGTTCCGCTTGGGTGTGGGTGTTTCCTACCAAGGTATTGACTATTTTGCCGGTGCTGTTTACTTTACGGATTCTTACCGCCGACAAGGGCAAAACAGTGTGCTGGGCACATTCTCTATTACTTGGCATTGGTAACACAGGATGAGAGGATTACTGAAAGCCACATTGATGGTGCTGGGGGCGGCCTGCGTGTTGCTGCTGGCGGGGGCATTCCCCATTTTGGGGGCTCCGGCTGTGTTTCGCGGCGGGGTGATGATGTTGATAGGCGTGGTAGCTGCTTTGCTGGCCCTTTGGGGGGGCTGGCGTTTATCTGCCGGTAAACATGCTCAATTCATCTTCGGGCTGGTAAGCCTGTATTTTACGACCTCGGGCCTCATCACGGCGTGGATGTACGGTTGCAAGGCAGTAGAGCATGCCATGCTGGGCGGTGCCATGTGGTTCGGGGCCTTGGCCATGGCCTGCACCATGGTGGTGGGCCTGTTGTTTGCAGTCATATTCGGTTTCTTCCTGCTCAAGCTCATGAGCCCCCGCCTGTGGCTGGCCGGGGTGCACTGGTGCTGCACGCTCATTGTTGCAGGCGCGGTGCTGGATTATTGCTATGAGCAAAACGCCTACATTCATGCCACTGTGGGCGACGGTGACAAAATTGATGCCGTTACCACCACCGCCGGTGAGAATCATTCCCTCGGCTTTGCCTTGCAGGTAAATGATTTTAAAGTAACGCATTACGATGCCGCTGCACCCGCCACCCCGCAGCAGCACCATCTGCTGATTACCGAGCAGGGCGGGCAATACACCGCAGCTGTCCACATGCATGGCCGGTGGATGCCCTTGCCCAAGGGGCATCTTACGGAAACCGAGGATACCTTGCAGCTTGCCGGGCGCCGTTTCCTCAAGTCTGAGGTCAAAGCCCACCCCACCATAGCGTACCCTTGCCTGCTGGTCAGCTCCCCCATGCCGCAAGGGGTGACGGGTACCGGCACCGTCAAAGAATACAGTGCCGCCTGCACCGTGTTTACTGACCACCGCGGCCGCCCCGAAACCCGCCGTGAAACCCTCAAGGTAAATGCCCCCATCGCCTGCAAAGACTGGCATATATACCTGCTCAGTTACAGCTACGACCCCATTTGCAATCAAGTCACCCTCGTGCTGCAAGCCCGCAATGCCCCCGGCCGCTGGTATGCCTTGGCCGGTATGGTAGGCCTGATTATCTGCACCGCCTGCTGGTGCTGGTGGCGACGCGAGCAAATTACCCCCGAACCAACCGATAAGGAGGCCCCCGCTGTATGATAATGATGATTTATACCCTGAGCATCGGCTCCCTGCTTATGGCGTTGGCCGCCTGTGTGTTGGGCTGCCTGCGCCAAACGGAGTTCGCTCGCGGCATGATGGCCGGGTGCTGGGTCACGGCGCTGGCTCTCTTGGTGGCCAATGGGGTGCAGGCAGCGGCCTTGCCCTTCGGCAACATGCGCCACGTGCTCTGCTTCTTCCCGCTGGTGCTGGCCCCGGCTGCTTACTACATGCAGCGTTGCCGTGGTATTGATTTGACCGCCTTTTTTGCTGCTGCCGCTGCCCTGAGCATGGTGGGAGCCTTGTGTATGCCCATGCAAGCCTCTTGGCGGCAAATGCCTGCCCTGCAATCCCCTTGGTTTGCCCCGCACGTTACCTCTTACGTTATCGCGTACGGTTTCTTGACTGTATCCGCCATTCTGGCCGTGGCCTCCTGTTTTGGCAGCGGCAAGCAGGCCCGTTTGCGCGCGGCAGATGAGGTGGTGATGCTCGCGTTTCCCTTCCTCACTTTCGGGCTGTGGAGCGGTGCCTTGTGGGCAGATGTAGCTTGGGCCCGCTATTGGGCGTGGGATATCAAAGAAGCCTGGGCCCTCATCACCTGGTGTGTTTACCTCCTTTACTTCCACCTGCGCGGGTACGCCTCCTTTGCCTCTTGGCTCCGCCCGCTGCTCCTCATCGGCTTTGTCGCTGTGCTCATTACCTTCTTTGTTGTCAACCTCCTCCCCTCCATCCAAAGTATCCACAGCTACGCGCAGTAACCCCTGCGGGTGAATCCTCCCAATCCCGCCCACTGCTGCCGCAGGCAGCAATTTCACCGGCTCTCAGAGCCGATTTCACCCGGCGTGAACCGGATTTCACTCTGCCCGCATGGGCAGAATTTCACTTCGCTCGCAGAGCGAACCTCGCAAGAGTGAAGATAGTCCGGCTCCTTTACATCCCACGGTTATTTTATTACCCGTTCCGCGGGCTTGCAGAATTCCCCCATGTAACTCACTTCGTTAATGTACCGGCTTTTTTCCAAAAGTCTTTACAGCGTATGTTCCAAGCTTTGGGGGTGGTTGATCATGCTGGCTCCGGTATTGATAAAATTGTGCGAGGATGGCTGGATTCTTGCATATCAGTACCTACTATCAACGAACTTCAACAACCGGACCGCGTTGTATGGAATTTGAACTTTGTCGGCATAATTTCCAAAGAAAATCTATCATTGGTAGCTCAGAGTATAGGTAAGAGTCGTTTTGAAGCCTTAGATTTGTACGATAAACTGATTCTTGTATGTATTGCTGCTTCTCAATTAACTCGCCATGCTGATATGGCGCCGGTGCTTCCTCTGCATCCGTTTGAACTCAGTCAACGTTTGGCCCGTTTGGTTTCTCAACAGATTCTTGCAAAATCCGGTAGAGCTCGTGCAACGAAATATGAGCTGATAAATAATACGCAGGAGAAAGAAATTGTTGAAATAACCAAGTCGACCAAAATTGAATATCCCGAGTTTGTTCAGGTGATTCGTGAAAGTAATTGGACCTCTAAGCGTGATATGCAAGAAGCTATCTTGTTGTTGTGTTCGGATAATTGGCGAACTGTTGCTGAATTGTCGAAAATACTTCAGAGAGAAAGACGTACAATTTTAAGATATTGCGACCGGTATGTTGAAATGAAATTATTAGAATTAAGACACTCTGATACTATTCGTCATCCTCAACAAGCTTATAGGAAACTTAAGTAATGACTTATGTTTTCTTCCTAATACGACTATAGATGTAATATTGTGGCAGAAATGTCCAAGCTTGCGGTAGAAATGTCCAAGTGCGTCAATGTGTTGGTTTAGACTCGGGCTAGATACCGGCTTTTTTCCAAAAGTCTTTAGCGCTTTTTTGCAGCAGCGGGCTCATGTAGCGGGTGCGCAGCAGTCCGGCATCCCGGTGCCCCATCTCCAGCTGCAGCTCGGGCAGGTTACGGAAGTAGGCCGCATGGTAGCTGGCAAAGGTATGGCGGCACACATCCGGCACCCAGTGGGTAAATCCCGCAGCCTGCCGCAGTGCCCGCCAGCGCCGTTGCCAATTGGGCGGTATCACCCATTCTTGCTCGCTCAACTGTTGTACCCCTCGCATCGGCACCACGCGCCCGCCTCCTGTTTTGCTCTTTTGCGGGCGTATAATCACCACTTTTTCACGTCGGCAAAAATCCTCTTCCCTCAAGCGGCTTACCTCTGTCGGCCTAATCCCACTGTACAATAAAAGATTGACTGACAATTTCATATCCTTAAACTCAGGCCGCGCCACTGCTTTTTGCAAGCGTTCCACATCCGGCAAGGGCAGGGGCTCCTTGGGTGTTTCTACCACGCGGGGTACCTCAATGCGCGCTACCGGGTTGGTATCGCACCACTCCCGCCGTATGCCATAGGCAAACACACTGTGCAGCATGGCCCGCCCTTTGATATAGCAACTCTTACTGTGCCCAAACGCCTGTTGCAGTATATCACGGCACTGCGCCGTGCTCATCGCCCTGAGCGGCAGGGCGTCCACACCGGATACTTTCAGCATTTTTCT
>JAFYUT010000102.1 GCA_017549485.1 Akkermansia sp. | reverse complement strand
GGTAATACCGGCAGCGATATTGTTGGCAGCCTCCATAGCGGAGAGCATGGAGTGGTCCATATTATTGTAACGGTGCATGCCGTTGCGCCCCACCAAATACAGGTTGTTCAAGCCATCCACCCACTCACGAATGACGGGGAACTGCTTGTAGCTACCGAAATAGGCAGGATAGGCTTTCTCTATGCGGAACACCTTGTGGTCTACCACATCCGCCTTGTCGATGATACCCAGCTTCACCAGCTCACCCTCAGCAAAGTCGCAGAACGCGGCGTCATCCATGCTCCACAGCTCATCCCCCTCGTTCACGAAATATTCCATGCCAATCCAAGCCTTGCTGCGGTCGCTCACCAAATAGGGGCTCCAGTTGTTAAAGATTTGCAAGCGCCCCACCTTCACATCCGGCTCCTGCACATAAATCCAGTTGTCGGGGACCACGCCATGCTCGCCCACGGTGGTGTTCATGTTCCTGCTCTTGAGCTGTAATTTATTCAACAGCAAGCCCACCGTCATGAAGTCGCGGTATACCAACCCCTCCGCCACCTCCTTAACCTCGGCAGGCACAGCAGCCCCCATCTTACGGATGAGCTCCTGCACCGACGTGGTGGAGATAACCTCATCAGCCTCGTATCGGGTAAGCTCCCCGCTCTTCAAATCTTTCACCTCCAAGGCAGCTATGCGGCCATTCTCTACCACTACCTGCTCTACATCACGGCGGCGCAGAATCTTGACACCCATCTTTTCAGCCTCGGCACCCACGGTTTCCCACAACTGCCCCGGGCCATGCTTGGGATACCAGAACTCTTCAATCAGAGAGGTTTCGCCCCCCTGTTTGTCATGCTTTTTCCAGAATGCCAGCTTACCGAGCGCATGCCCCAGCACCTTGGCAATGGAAAGCCCTTTCACACGCTGAGCCCCCCAATCTGCCCCGATTCGGTTACACGGCACACCCCATACCTTAGCGGTATAATCACGGAAGAAGGTGTTGTACAACTCTGTCCCGAAGCGGTTGATGAAGAAATCCTCCAAGCTCTTTTCCTCGCGCTTGTGCACCATACTGGCCAAGTAGCTGAGCCCCATCTTGGTCATGCGTACGGGGCCAAGGTTGCGGATGGTGTTCCAGCTGAGGGATACGGGGTAATCAAAAAACTTGCGCAGGAAAAGAATTCGACTGAGGCGAGAGCGCACCAACATGGCACGGTCTTCTTTCTCAGGGTTGGGTCCACTCTCAGCCAAGGGCACCTCACGCTTCAGCTCCACGTCATCGCAAGAGGGAGCCCCCTGCAACGGCATCATCTCTCGCCACCAGTTCATGACGGTTTCGGACTTAGAGAAGAAGCGGTGACCACCGATATCGATGCGGTTGCCATTGTATTCCAGTGTACGAGAGATACCGCCGAGCTGTTCCTCTCGCTCAAACACTGTAACCTCTACACCGCCTTTACGAGCAAGCTCATACGCAGCCGTAAGACCAGCAGGCCCGCCACCGATAATTAAAACCTTTTTCATATCAATATAAAATATACTTACGTGCTCCGAAATTCCACACCAATACTAAAGCTGTTGTCAACAATTTTGAAATTAATGCATGAATAGAACATACATCCGTAAAAATCCACATAAACAATACGGTTAATAAAAGACCTATCACCCCAATAACGCTAAAAACAATGAATTCGACAACCTGCTGATGTTGCATTTTTCTGTTAGTAAAAACCCATTTGTTACTTACCACATATACAAAAACAAGACCACATATAAATCCAATCGTTGCAGACAATAAATGATGCCACCCAAAAACTTCGTGGCATGTGGCAAAAATACCGTAATCAATCAAAAAGCCTGCCCCTCCGGCAACCAGATAGCGAACAAAGGATGAAATAAACTCCTTTAAACGCTGACAAAAACTTGCCTGTTGCTGTAAAGAAAAATCCCCCATAAGCACAGACATAATAATAATTTATAATACTTTTGTCAAGAAAAAACACCCCCGAGATACGGCACCGCATCTCGGGGGAAATATAATTCGATAAATATGTCTTGATGAAAAGGATTAGGATTCAGGCAGGACGATATCATCGTCATTGTCCTCTCCGCCGTGGGCAAGAATGAACTGCAAGTCATTGAGGTCAAGGCTGGAGGCAAAGCCTTCATCACCAAGCACATTAGTAACAAGCTGATTCTTCTGGTGCTGAAGCACACGGATTTTCTCTTCCACAGAGTCGCGGGTCAGCAAGCGATAGGCAATAACCTTGTTTTTCTGACCGATTCGGTGAGTACGGTCGATAGCCTGGCTTTCCACAGCGGGGTTCCACCACGGATCGTAAAGAATAACGTAGGAGGCAGAGGTAAGGTTAAGACCCGCACCACCGGCTTTAAGTGAGAGGAGGAATACCGAGGGTTCCTTGGTAGTCTGGAACTTCTCAATCTCAGCCTTACGATCCTTAGTAGCACCTGTGAGGTAATTGAAGGGGCGATGGTCGGCCTCCAGTCGGGCACGAATGATATCAAGCATCGTGGTGAACTGGGAGAACACGAGTACCTTGTGGCCTTCATCTCGCAGCTGGTCAAGCAGATAGAAGAGGGCGTTGAGCTTGGCGCTGTCTTCGCCCACATACTTCTTGTCCACCAAGCCGGGGTGACAGCAAATCTGGCGCAAGCGCATGAGTCCCTGCAAGATAGCAAAGGAGTTCTTCTTGACAGACTCGTCGGAGTCCATACCGAGCAAGGCTTTCTGAATACGGCGCAGCTCTGCCTTGTACAGCTGGCGCTGTACGCCCTCCATCTTGGCGTATACCTCTTCTTCGGTACGGGGCGGCAAGTCTTTAGCCACCTGTTGTTTGGTACGGCGCAGCAAGAAAGGCTTAAGGCGAGCAGCCAAGCGGTTCTGGCTTTGGGAGTCCTTACGCTTATCAAAGCGTTTCTTGAAGTATGCACGGCTACCGAGCACACCCGGCATGGCAAAGGCCATGAGTGACCACATGTCGAGCAAGCGGTTTTCAATAGGAGTACCGGAAAGCACAAGACGATTGAACGCCGTGAGCTCACGAGCAGACTTAGCTGCTTTAGAATCAGGGTTCTTAATCTGCTGGCCTTCGTCAAGAATAACGGTAAGCCACTTGATAGAGTTAATCTGCTCACCACAAACACGCAGCTGAGCGTAGTTAATCACTACCATGTCATAGTTTGCCAGAATATCCTCTACCACAGCCTGCTCCTTGTTGCGAATGACAAGTACGCGGATGCCGGGCGCAAACTTCTCTGTTTCCCCAGCCCACACATCAAGCACAGACTTGGGACAAACAATCAGCACGGGAGGGATAACGACCTTCTTGCGCCCCTGCTTGTTGCGGGCAACAAAGTCTTCTCGCAACCACAGCATGTAGGTAATAGACTGTATGGTTTTACCCAAGCCCATATCGTCGGCAAGAATACCACCGAAACCATTGACTGCAAGATAAGCCAAGAAATGGAAACCGTCTATCTGGTACGGACGCAACGTAGCATTGAGCGCAGTGGGAACATCCGGTTTGACATCAATCTTGATTTCTGCCGTACGCTCCTTAATCTTCTGCCAGGCCTTGGGGTCAAACACTTCTGCGGCGCGCGGGTCTGCCAGCTGCAGTGCGTGCATACGATGCGTTTCACCGGAAAGGTCGAAGGGATCCAACCCAAGCTTGGTAACGGCATCGCGCTGGGCATCATCCAACTTGATTTCCAAGCGCATCCATCGGCCATCATCCATGCGCACATAACCACCGCGGGCGGAAACAAGAGCACGAATTTGCTCCTTGGTGAGGGTAACACCCTCCACATCAATAACCACTCGCAGGTCAAACCAGTCAATCTCCTGATTAACCACCTCAAAACGAATGGCTGCGGCTACGGGATCTGCCAGCAGAGACTTGAGGTTTTCGTCCATCTCAACATTAATCGTCTCGGGGATGGACTTTGCCCATTCTGCAAATTTTTCGGGGAATTGCTTAGTGATACGGCTCTTAAACGCAGCCAACGGGCTGTCGTAGGTAAAGTTCATTTCCTCCAGCAACTTCGGTATGGGATACAGGCGGTCGCGAATGAAGCGCAGCAAGGTTTTATCCTTGACCGACATTTGCTCTACCAGCTCCCAATCATCCTTACCGAGGCGCTCCTTACGGCGACCGGGATCATCCTGAGCATTTACCTCCAACAACACGTGCTCGGTATCGGCACTGGTCAAGCCACGAACAATCTTCATGGAGAAAGTAGGCTTCAGGTCAATGTCCACCACGCGCTCCTCCATACTGGGGGGCAAGGTGGCGCCGATTTTGCGCAAGAACTCCACACCGTCCAAGCTGTCAATCACAGACTTGGGAATCGAATAACGCGGCTCTACTTCCGTACTTTCCAGCCACTTGGGAGGCCCGGGGAAAACCGTTTCATCAGACTGATAAAGCTCTACCTGCCCCGGCAACTGACGCACGGAGTGTGTTACATGAACACCGGCAGCGGTAACCAGCTGCAACCCGTAACAATTCGGGACAATGGGGTCATCTATACAAATCCACTTAAGCGGCTCTTTCACCACCTTAAAGTAGCACTCATCCAAGTTGACGAGATATCCCTTCAATGCAGGCTGATGGAAGAGACGGTTCATCACGCGGCAAGCAGACTCGCTATCCAAATCCAGAATCACGGTTTCCTCGCGGTCCGCATAATCGCGCAACACGTTGAGCAAAATATCCGTTTGCGGATCCATCTTGAGCGCACCGTTCAGGAACTCTGCAAGAAGTGCATCCAACTGAGCACGCTCGCGTATAGGAACCCAATCTTCCTTTTCTGAGAAACGATACTCAAAGCGGGCCTCATTAATGGTTGAGACCAAACGCATGTACATGGGATGGCGCGGCGGCTGAGGAGGACGCTCATTCACACGCTGAATGCGGTCATACCAGCATCCCACCTCTTTTTCTCGCTCCCATTCGGCAATACGGCGCTGAACTTTCTCCAAATCGGTCACCACATTCATGAACTCGGGATACGAGATACGTTTTTTGGTGAACGCGTAGGCAATATAGTTCCAGAACTCCAAGATATTGCGCGGGGCCTGAGGCCAAAGCTCCAACGCCTCGTAACCGGTAATATCCCAGCGGGGATTCAAACGTACAAGGTCATGGTCATGAATCTCTTGCTCGATTACAAAACGGCGATAGCGCTTCTCAAGCTTAGTAACAAAGTCAATTTCTTTTTGATCCAAATCACGGTCGAGTTTATCCTCCAAAACATCCGTGAGCGGGATTTCGTTAAGCTCGTTGGGGCTCTCCGGCATGCTGGTGCCACGGTACATACGCTCTACCATGGTGGCAATAAGGCAGGCCCCGGCAACGTCCTCATCTTCAGCCGTTGCAGAACCAAACCAGCGATTACCTTGCAAGCGAAGGCTGGTACGTACACCGCCCTGCTTCGTTTCCACTCTACCCTGAATGAAGAGATGGTTGCCGAAAATTTGTGTGACAGCCCCATCTTTTTGGAGCTTTTCACCGGCGTCTCTGACTGCCTCAGAATATGCATTGAGGAAGTTCAAAGTGGCGCGATCAGGATTTAATGCAGAAATTAACATTTGTCGAGAGATTGATATTAAGCAGCTTGCATCAACTGTATACAGTACTCCCCTATACAAGCATGGCTGCTATGATTAGATACTACCACAAAATATTCAGCTTTTCAAGTTATCTGAGGCATTTTTTTGATTTTTTTCAGAATCATGAGATGAAGGCGCGTCTTTTTGAGGCTCCGGCACAGTATCTTTTGATGTTTTGTTAGGTTCAACTACAGCCGGAGGCTTAAGCAAATGAGCACAAGACGTTTGAGATGCACGAACGGCAACATCATAGGCTGACTGTTTTTTCCGATTAAGCAGCGTAGAATCAGCCCCGGCTTTAAGCAGCAGTTTCACAATCTCAGCATGGCCATTATAAGCCGCCAAATGCAAGGCAGATGCACCGCTTTTATCAACCGCGTTGACATTAGCCTTGGCTTTAATTAATTGCTCAACGATTTCGATTTGTCCATCATAAGCGGCTTGCAACAGAGGGGTAGACCCCATATCATTACGGGCTTCTATATCAGCACCCGCAGCAATTAACACCGGTATGCAGCGGGAGCGATTCAGGCGAGCCGCATCGTGCAAGGGTGTATCACCATCATCATTTGTAGCATTTACGTCTACTTTAGAAGATTGCAGCAAATGCTTCATCGTCACAAAGTGCCCCGCATCGGCCGCCATATGGAGAGGTGTAGCACCGCGCTCTGCACCGGCATTTACTTTTGCACCGGCAGCCAACAAATACGTCACCATGTGTTCCTCACCCAAGTAAGCAGCGTAGTGCAATGGGGTGATACCGTTTTCATCCTGCATATTCACCTTTACTCCGGCCAGCAACAACAATCGCACCGTTTCTTTATGCCCGAATTGCACTGCCGAAAACATGGCGCGCTCATAATCCTTTTTCTCAATGCGCATCTCTTGCAATTTTGCAATCGCCTGCGGACGAGTCATTTCTTTTTCAGACACAGCAGGCGCCGCACTCAGGGCACACACACCCAGAGCGCCCGTTAACAACAGGGTCAATAATTTCATAAATTGTGTATCAGTCGTTAATGATATCTATTAAATCTTTCAGGCGAGCATAATCGCCACGTTTAAAGGTAAAACGCAAACGCGGCAAACACGCCAATGCCGGCTCAGGGTCGTTTTCATCGCTCTCCATCTGCACAATATCCCCCTTGGGAATAATATCCGTATAATCGTAAAGAATCCAATCTATATGCTTCTGAGACAAAGGCTCCAACACGCGGATGGTAATGCTTTCATCCTCGAAATAATAGGAGTGGTATCGGCGATAGAATCGCTCAATATATGCCATAGCATCCTCGGCACTCTTACTCAAATACAGCAAATGCATGTCGGTCTTAGAAATCAACCCTGCATCCAACAGTTCTTTCTCTACAAAGCGCGTCCAACGCTGCCAGAAAGTTTCACCGGGAGGGTCCAGCAAAACAACGGGAAAAATGGTACTCTTGCCGGTCTGAATCAGCGTAATTGTCTCGTAAATCTCATCCATGGTGCCAAACCCACCCGGGAATGCCACCAAAGCATCCGTCTGTTTCAGGAAATTGAGTTTACGGGTGTAGAAATAATAGAAATTCATCATCTTATCACTACCCTCAACAAACGGGTTGGCATGTTGTTCATACGGCAACGTAATATTGAGCCCGAAAGAAGCATCCTTCGTAGCGCCCTCATTACAAGCCTGCATAATACCGGGGCCACCGCCAGTGATAATCATGTAACCGTTTTCCACAGCCAGGCGAGAAAAATCCACGGCTTGCTTATAGGCCTCTTCCTCCGGCTTAATACGAGCAGACCCGAAACACGTAATCTTACGCACATTGCGATATGGTGCAAACATTTTGTCAGCGGCAAACATTTCATCCACCGTGCGAGCCATCATATCCAAGTCATGTTCCTCCATCTGCTCGGAAGCGGCAGCGTTCATCACCGTAGAGAGCATCTGTAACACCACATCGGGGTCGTGTCCACCATTAAAACGACGGGAAAGGTCATACAAATTGGCATCCAACACCGGATTCCCCGTGTTAGCCGGAATGGTAACGGAAAGATGTTTATCCGCACGGCTGTTCAAATCACGTGCTGCTAAAATTTCAGGCTTTTTCATGTTATATACCCTAGCACATTTCGAGCGTTTTGTCAGCTAAAAAAGCAATGACGGCTCAAGATTTTTCTTCCGCGGGGAAATGATACATGTACTCACCATCAAACTCAATGAAAAGAACCGAGCTGTAACATTACTGAGCAACACCCTTACGCTGCACAATGCTGATATTTTTAAGCAACGAACCACGTTTACGGGCCCGCATAGCCTCCATTTGCTTGGGAGACGGAGCCCCGTTCAGGCGGTGGTCCAGCTCATCACATAAGGCACGGCGAGCGAGGAAACGGTTAATTTCTCGCTCTCGCTCACGGTGGCATTTAATTACCAACCCGGTCGGTCTATGAACAAGACATACGCAATTATTCGTCTTGTTCACTTTCTGACCGCCCTTGCCACTGCCTCTCACAAAGGTTTCATCCAAATCACGCTCAAGTACGCCGAGCGCTTTCATACGCTCGGCCAACTCGTTGCGTTTTTGCGGAGAAACTGCCATTATACAGTAACTTCTCCGCACAGGGGCTCACCATCGGCAAAACGATGAGCACCGGTAACAGTGAGCTTAGTGACATGCTTGAGACTGGGCACACCGAGTGAATCTAAGGAATCCACCAGTTTGTAAAGCTTACTGTCCAACTGCACGATGGGGGCTATGCCCTTGCACTCGGGAGCAAGCGACATCAAGCCGGCTTCGTTAATTTCTACCGCATCCGACCGCAGCAACAACAAATCACTACATGTCTTAACCGGGAAGAAGCGAGAGCGGGGGACGCATACCGCACGGGCACCGCAGAAACACTGAATGGCAGCCCCCATGGCGGTCTCCAATTGGTATACCTGCTGGGTAGAGGCATCTCTTGGGTCAACAGTTTTGGTGTTGCGAATCACCGGCAAAGGCAACACGCCATCGTTTGCGGCAAGATACTCTTGCAAAGCATCCAAGCGAATCCACAGATTGTTGGTGTTGAAATAGCGGTGTTTATCAATATTTTGGAAATCTTCCACATCTTCATCAGGGCATTGAGCAATTTCTCTCAATATGGGCTGTCCATCTGACTTACGCGTTGCCAAATGCCCACCTTTCTTATCGGCCTCGGTTCGGCGGGTTACTTCCATCACAAACGGTACGCCACTCTCTGCAAACCAACGCAAGAAACGTGTATCCGGTTGGGCGCCCAAATTGTCAGAGTTGGATATAAATGCATACTTCACCCCGGCAGACAGCAACTTATCCAACCACCCGGACCCCACCAAGGCCGGGTATATATCACCATGCCCGGGCGGACACCACTCCAGTTCAGGGTTGGAGGGGTACTCTACAGGCTGCAGAGAATCCGTCACCAACTTGGGAACACGGTTCTGAATCATTTCCACTTGCTGAGAATCCGCAAAGCCTTCCGAGGCGTATTGAGACAAATGCTGCATCGTATCATCACTCGTGGAGAAGGAGTTCATGAGCAACAATCCCACGGGGTACCCTGCCCGCCCACGCAAATGGCGAATCTGGCGCACGATGACATCAAGGAACGTTACGCCGGGTTTAATCTCCAACAAGCTCTTTGCTTTTTGCAACCCCATCCCTGTGCCCAAACCTCCATTAAGCTTAATCATCACAGATTGAGCTAAAAGCTCAGCCCCGGCCTCAGGAGTTGCGGCAACAATAGACTCCCACTCAGACACTCCTTCGGCCGGCACAATATCCGACTCGGGAATCATCATACTTTGATTACTCTCTAACACACTCACACTGTGACGGAATGCATTTACAGCAGCGTCCGACAACCCTACACCTCTCATCTTACGCTCGATGGCATCAAAACTACTCATACAAGCGCATTATACCCCTCCCCGCCCTACCTTTCAACTAAAATCATACGTTTTCTGTACAAATGCAACATAAAGGGAGCTCATAACCCATACTTGATACAAAATGTCACTTCTACGCTACAGCCAAAAGCAAAAAAGACAAGAAAATAAAAAAAACACAAAATTGAGCTTGACAATAAAATAAAAGAGAGTAGAATCTGCGCCTACAAAGTTATGGCTAAGAAAAGCTGGATCGAAAGAAATAAGAAAAAGGCAGCTGTCGCGGCTCGCTACGCAGACCTCCGCGCCAAGCTGAAGGCTGAGGGCGACTACATCGGTTTGACGATGCTGCCGCGTAACGCTTCTCCCGTACGTCAGGTGAACCGCTGCGAGCTCACCGGTCGTCGCCACGCATTCATGCGTCGCTTCCACCTCTCCCGTATCGCTTTCCGCGAGCTTGCCAATGCCGGCATGATTCCCGGTGTGACCAAGTCCAGCTGGTAAGTCACGGTTTTTTATTGACAATTTTAAGAGCGCGGGCTATATTGCTATAGCCCGCGCTTAAATATGCCGATATACGAATACATAAGTGAAAACCCTGACGACCCGGAAAAGTCGTGCAGGGTATGTCGCAAAGGATTTGAGCTAATGCGTCCGGTGGATCGTGCACCGCTGACGCACTGTTTGTATTGTAAAAACCCGGTACGAAAAAAAATAGGCGCAGTAAACGTACCGAAGATATTAGCCCCCATATCCATCAGCGATGCCAAAAAGGCCGGTTTCACCGTCATGGAGAAACGAGATACAGGAGTGTATGAAAAACTGTAAAGGCCTATAAAACACCCTTTTTAAAACATGTTGGAATATTTATTTTTAAGTGAGGAAGAAGCTAAGCTACTGACGTGGGACTACCCCAGCTTTGCCACGATTGTGATGTTCGTTGTCAGCATCGCCTTCTTTCTGTTCCTGAATGCTTTTTTCGTTGCTAATGAATTTGCCAGCGCACGCGTGCGTTTGAGCCAATTGCGAGAAAACGACGAAGACAACAAAAAAGAAGCCAACAAACGAGCCAAGGCCCGCAACATCGTACATAATCTAGACACTTTCCTTTCTGCCAACCAAGTGGGTATTACACTGGCTTCTCTGGCATTAGGTGCCTTAGGTGAACCGTTTATCGCCAGCCTACTCTCCCCTATTCTGAGCTATGGCTTGCACCTGCGACCGGAGGTAGTGAGCGCTATCTCCTACATCTTGGCGTACGCACTGTTCACCTTTGCTCACGTGGTATTGGGTGAACTGGTTCCCAAAAGCCTCGCCATACGCCATCCGCTGGAGGTATCTATGGGAACCTCTATATGGATGACGAGATTTGCCAAGTGGACGGGCCCCATCATCCGCCTGTTCAACAACACGGCTAACGGTATTGCCCACCGTGTATTCGGTATTGACCCCCGTTACACACCGGAAACCCACCACAGCGCCGAAGAAATCTCCCACATTCTGGAAGAAAGCGAGCGTAGTCATGAAGTAACGGAAACCGAAGCGGAGATTTCTCAAAATGCACTGGAATTGAATGACCGCGCCGTAAGAGATATCATTGTACCGCGCAATGAGGTAGAGTTTTTGGATATCAATGACTCCTTTGAACGCAACTTGGAGATTGCAACAACAAGTCGCCACAGCCGTTTTACCATTGCCGATGGCCACATGGATGACGTGAAAGGATGGATTCATGTTAAAGACATGTTGCAACTCATTCGCAAAGGGAGTCAAGATATCATGAGCGTTCGTCGCACACTTAAAGTTGTGCCCGAAACCATGAAATTAGACACCTTGTTGGACTTTTTCTCTAAAGAGCGTACCCACTGCGCCTTAGTTGTGGATGAACACGGCAGTGTCACGGGCCAAGTATATCTGGACGACGTGCTCGAAGAAATTGTGGGCAATGATATTCAAGATGAGTTTGAAGCAGAAGAAGCCCGCGATTTCTTCCCGGTTGGCCCCAATCAATACATTGCCAGTGGCTCTATGGCCCTTTTCGATTTGGAAGAGGCCCTGCCCTCTCTCGGTGAAATTGAAAGTGACAGTGGCGTATCTACCATAGGAGGGCATATTACCGATTGCCTCGGTCACATGCCCGAGCTCAATGAACACATCCGCATCCGCGACTACATCATCACCGTCACCGGCACCGACGGCCGCCGTGTCACACAAACACGAATAGAACTGAAGCCCTTAGAAAACACGGCAAGTTAACAATACTTTCATTAAACCGAAAAGCCCCTCAGTTGAGGGGCTTTTCGGTTTAACGGCATTTCAATCAAAAAAATAATCCAACACCTTGAGGCGGGAATTGCCATAGAAATTTTCCTCGCGTAGGCGCTGGCGCTGCGTAATGAGAGCCGGCAATACCGGCTGTATTTTGAGTGAATATGCAGCCGAAAGTTGGCTACGGATAGAATCGGGAGCCATGGCCAAGCCGGGATAAACCTTACCGAAACGTTTGACCAACTCCAGAACTTGTGGCACAACTGCAGAAGCTTGCTCGGCATCTGTAACCTCAGCATAGATACGAGAAAGCTCCATATACACCTGGGCTACTTCTTGCAAATCTTCAGCAGCTTGCGCTGTGGTAATAGAATCAACCTTTACTAAGTTAAAAAGGGATTCCAGCGGTATTTCTCCCGACATATCCGACAATTCTTCAAGAGAAGCCAATTCGCTCTCAGCGAAAAAGCGAATACCCAGAGCATCAACCCTATACACCTCAAAGAGTCTATCGTACGCACGACGCAACACGCGATACTGCACGGTAGAAAGAACCTGATTCGCCTCTGCCTGCAACATTTGAATGTAGGCCTGAGGCGCATCAAGTTTCATAGCTAAATAGACGGTAGCCATGCGGTTACCATCTGTCATCGTGTGACCATCTGCAATAAATTGCAACTGCTGCAGCAAATGCACACGCTTGATAGCAGAAGCCTGCTGCAACCGCACATCGGCAGACAAAGCATTCACCTCATCAGCCGTAGGGGGTAACGGCAAACCATATTCAGCAGCCTCTACGCGCAGAGGGTCTGTTTCCTGCGGGGCAAGCAACTGAGCCGTTGCCGCCCCGGTAAGCATTAACAATGCAGTAATAATCAGAGAGATTCGCATCAGAATTCCCCGAGATAGAACTTCTTTTTGCCACGGCGAATCACCACCACAGCACCCTCAATGGCGCATGCAGGGGTCACCTCAAAGGCAGGGTCTTTCACTACCGCACCATTGATGGATATAGCCCCGTTATTGATAAACTCGCGGGCCTCGCGCTTAGAAGCACATACACGGGAGTTTACCAGAACATCCAGCAAAGCTCCGGCCTCAATCTTCACATGGGGCACATTACTCATGCCGGTGCGTATATCAGCCAAACTCAAGCCGGCATAATCACCGGCAAAAAGCTTGGCACTGATATCCACAGCTTTGTCAAATTCCTCTACACCGTGCAAGTCAGAGATAATCTCGCGAGCAAGCGCCTTTTGAGCCACGCGAAGCTCGGGGTGGGCAAGATGCTCTGCCTCAATCTCAGTAATCTGCTCCGGAGTAAGGAATGTAAGGCGCTTAAGATAGGTAATCACCTGAGAATCCTCCGCATTGATAAGGAACTGATAAAGCTGGTAAGGAGAAGTCTTATTCTTATCCAGCCAAAGGGCATTACCCTCACTCTTACCGAACTTGTTACCCTGAGAATCCGTCACCAACGGCATGGTGAGGGCATATACCTCATCCCCCGTTGTTTTACGGATAAGCTCAATACCGGTGGTAATGTTGCCCCACTGGTCACTACCGGCAACCTGAAGGTCTACACCGCGAGTCTCATGCAGGTGCTTGAAGTCGATGGCTTGAATCAACATGTAAGAAAACTCAGCGTACGAAATACCGCTTTCCATCTGGCGACGTACATGATCTTTGGTCAACATGTACCCCACATTGATGTACTTACCGTAATCACGGAAGAAATCAATCACATTCATCTGGTTAATCCAGTCGTAATTATTGACGACTTCAAACCCGAAGATTTTTTCCACCTGTGCTTTCAAAGCCTCATAATTACGGAACACCTCTTCTTTCTGCTTCAGCTCACGCTCTACCGTACCGCGAGGGTCACCAATGAGGCCCGTGGCCAAACCTACCAACAAAATGGGGGTATGGCCGGCATTACGTAAACGGCGGGTAATGAGGAAGCTCGAATAGTGACCCAAGTGCAAACTGTCAGCAGTGGGGTCTGTACCAATATAAAAGGTAAGACCTCCCTTGTTGAGTTTCTCTATCAGATCAGGGCTGGAGATTTGATTAATAAGCCCACGCCATTCGAGTTCTTCGTAAAAGGTCATTTGATAAAAAGGTTAATGATTCGCGCGTTATGGTAGCACTCCCCCCCCCACTTGTCAAGCCTGCGTGTTCACGATGCCACTGAAACGTAACATTTAAACTTGCCAAAGCGACATAATTAGTGCATAATGGGGGCATGCCACGTATTTGCGCCATATTCACCCACTTCGGAAGTGCTGAGAGGTCTCTCACTTGCCTGAGGCGGCTGGGCGCACAAACACGTAAGCCGGAGCAAATACTTATCATTAACAACAGCACGGCTGATGATGCGCTGTTGCCGGCTGCTCAAGAACTGGCAGGCGAGCTGTTTCCGGCAGACACCCTGCACATACTCCAAATGGAGAGCAACTTGGGCAACGCCGGAGGCTGCGCCCATGGTATTGAGCATGCCTTTGCCAAACTGAAAGCAGACTTCGTTTGGGTGCTGGATGACGACTCATGGCCGCGTCCACACAGTTTAGAAAACCTGTTAGCGGTAGAGGTGGATGAAATGACTGTGCGCATGAGCATGGTCATAGACCCGACCAAGGATGACGAGTTGAGCTGGCCGCTTACCATTGTTACGGGTAATGAGCGCCGCCCTTGGAACAGTGTGCAGACGCGTGAAGAACTGCCGGAGGGCAACATCATACCCAGCCGTGCCGGCTGGCTCGGGGCTCTGTACCCCCGCGAAGCGTGGCGCCGTGCCGGGGTACCCACTCCGGAGTTATTTATACGAGGCGAAGATGAAGAATACCCGTGGAAAGTGAGAGAGGCCGGTTTTGCATTCATCACCGTAGCAGACTCACCGTTGGAGCATCCATCCTCTAAATTACCGCTCATTTGCTACCGCGTAGGCAAGCATTCATTCTTCTACGAACCGGGGTTACCGGAAAGTCGTCAGTATTATAAAGTGCGCAACTGGGCATGGCTGCAGAGACTCAAACACCCGCACAGCCCCCTGCACCGTTTAGCAGCCTGTGGCTTTTACATACTACTTTCCCTGCGAGCCATGCTGCAAACCAATGAAGTGACCCTCGGTAAACTCTACACGCTTTTCCGCGCCTTACATAACGGTTTTTACGGCAAACTGAGACCTTATTAAAGCAGCAGAAACAAAAAAATGAACCCGATTATAAAATTTGTCTTTACAAACGAAAATAAAAGGGTATAATGAGCGCCCCGACGCGCAAGCATCGCGGCAGAATCATCTTATTAACTAATTAACACGCACACAGAGAAATGAAAGTACTTTCCTCACTCGCCTCCATGAAGCGCCGCCACGCTGATTGCCAGATCGTGAAGCGCAAGGGTACGCTGTACGTCATCTGCAAGAGCAACCCCAAGTTCAAGGCTCGCCAAGGCACGACCGCCGGCACTCGCCTGAGCAAGAAGGGCGTTAAGTAAACCCGTGGCGGATTACATCCGCGGCAAGAGAAAGGAGACCGGCGTGTTGGTGACCCCGGTCCTTTTTTTGTTTATAAAGAAACAACATTCCCCATACAATAAGAGCATGGCCTGCACCGTAACCACACAAATACTCAGCATCGGCGAATTTACATTCGACAACGGCACAACGATACCGCATGTACAATTGGCCTATGAAACATACGGTACCCTCAATGCAGAAAAAAATAATGCCATTCTGCTGTTTCATGCCCTCACCGGCAGCCACCATGCTCACGGGTTCAACGACACCTTACCGGAGGCCGGCGATTTTTGGCAACCCGAATACTTTGAAGGCTGGTGGGATAAAATGATTGGCCCCGGCAAACCGCTGGATACCGATCGCTATTTCATCATCTGCGCCAACTTTGTAGGCAGCTGCTATGGCAGTACGGGCCCCGCCTCTATCTCCCCTGACGGTGAACCATGGGGCAGCCGTTTCCCCATGGTCAATGCCAATGACCAAGCCCGCGCCCAAATCAAGATTTTAGACCACTACGGCATTGACCGCTTCGCCCTTGTAGGCCCCAGTATAGGTGGTATGCTCAGCTTGGCCTTTACCAATCTGTATCCGGAACGCGTACGCACCGTCATTATCATAGGGGCAGATTATAAGCCCGCCATTGAGCACAAACTCAGTGGGTTTGAACAATTCTGTGCCATTGAAATGGATGAAAAATACTGCGAGGGGCGCTACCCGCTCTCCGACCCGCCCGTACGGGGAGTAGCTCTGGCACGCATTATTTGCCATAAACACTTTGTATACCAACGAGGCTTGGCCAAACGAGCTCGCAAAGGTTGCTCCCCGGACCGCAAAGGACTGCTCACTTGGTTTACCCCCACAGAGAGCACACAAAGCTACATGCTTCATCAAGGCACCAAGTTTGCCAAGCGTTTTGATGCCAACGCCTACATACGCATCATCAATATGTGGACCTCCTTTAACCTGGAGTCCATCACCGGGCGCAGTGTAGACGCTACCTTCAGACGCTTTGCCGAATACGGCATCCCGTTCATGCTCTTTGCCATCAGCACCGACTGTTGCTTCACCCCACGCGCCATCTCCGGATTCCACCGTAAACTCGTCAAAAACGGCGTTCAAGCAGAATACAAGTGTATCCTGTCCCAAAAAGGGCACGACTCCTTCTTGCTTGAGCCCGAGCTGTACGAAAAAGAACTTACCGCTTACCTGAGCAGATAACTCAACAAACAGCAGTTTGAAAGTGTTTTTAAAAAAGTTGCAAAATTGTCTTGACTTATAAGTTAGTTTAGACTAAACTTTGCCCGCAAATTAGCCGTATCTAACAATGATTAATAACCAAACGTGCAAAACTCTCAAGCAGGCGAAAGCCGGAGAAAGAGTTACAGTGGTAAGAGTAGCGGGGGAAGGAGCCTTACGCCAGCGCATACTGGACATGGGGCTCACGAAAGGGGCGGAGGTAATGGTACGCAAAGTAGCACCGTTGGGCGATCCGTTAGAGATAACCGTAAGGGGATACGAATTGAGCTTGCGCAAACGCGAAGCTTCATGCATTGTGGTAGAATAAAACAAAACGAATGGGATTATGAAAAAGGTGATTGCATTGGCCGGCAACCCCAACAGCGGAAAAACCACGCTGTTTAATGAATTGACAGGCTCCAACCAATATGTAGGCAACTGGCCCGGGGTAACGGTAGACCGCAAGAGCGGGCAACTTACCGAACACGAGGATGTAGAGTTGCAGGATTTACCCGGCATTTACTCTTTATCCCCCTACACCCCGGAGGAAGTAGTAGCGCGCCGCTACCTACTGAAAGAGAAGCCCGATATGCTCATCAACGTAGTAGATGCCACCAATTTGGAGCGCAATCTCTACCTGACCAGCCAACTATTGGAAACCGGTCTCCCCATGGTAGTGGCACTGAACATGATTGACCTTGCAGAGGCAGATGGGCACAAAATAGACAGCGATGCACTGAGCCGCCATTTGGGCTGCCCTGTCATTAAAGTAAGCGCACTCACCCAGCTAGGCGTCAATGAACTTCTCAAGCACATACTGGCAGATGCCCCGGCACCTCCCAGCCTCCTGCACTACATAGCCCCGGTAGAAGATGCCGTAGAGAAGGTACACACCTTGTGTAACTGCACCCGCTTTGAAGCGGTCAAACTGCTGGAGGGAGACGCAGAATTACTGAGCTCCCGCAGCAAACAAGAGTGCCACGCTATCGAAGAACAACGCCTGCACGTAGAAGCGGCATTGGAGGATGACATAGCCTCTATCATTGCCGGCGGACGCTACGATGCCATATGCGCCTTTATCCCCGAGGTAATGACGCGTCAAACGCAGCGAGAGAAAGTCTCTACCAAAGTAGACGCCGTGCTTACGCACCGCTTTGCCGGGCCGCTCATCTTTGTGGGCGTCATGTACTCCATTTACTACTTATCCATCAATACAGTGGGAGCTTGGGGCACGGATTGGGCAAATGATGTTCTCTTCGGCCCGGTAGTCGGCGGTTGGTTAGCCGGATTCATTGGCGACACGGCGGCTTCTGCCGAAGCCATGACCATGTTCAGTGCCATTTTGGGCATGATACTGTTATTCCCGGCCATGCTGCGCCGCCTGCATGACTTGGGGATGAACGGTGCTTGGTTATACCTGCCGCTTGTCCCCTTTGTGCTGGAGAATATATGCCCGCATCTGCCGGATTCCGTACACAACGTGCTCATGTGGGCACTGTACGCCGCCAACGCCCTGCTGTGGCTCAGCTGTGCCGTGTTGCCGGGCAAAAAAGCCCCCAACAGCTACGGACGACGCACCCGCACATTCTTTGCCAACCCATTTAAGATGAACGGTCGCAGCAGCAGAGTCGATTTCTTGGCATGGATGCTCCTGCTGAGTGCTGCGGCCTATGGCTTCGGCATGTTGGGCACCCTCAAGTTGCAGTGCAGCGCACAACTGCAAAGCATCATTTCCGATGGCATCGTAGCCGGCGTGGGCGCGGTGCTGGGTTTCTTGCCGCAAATGGCTGTCTTATTCTTCCTGATGGCACTGCTGGAGGATTGCGGCTACATGGCACGCGTAGCCTTCATGATGGACCGCATATTCCGCACCATCGGGCTTTCCGGCAAATCAGTCATCCCGCTGTTGGTATCCATGGGCTGCGGTGTGCCCGGGGTGATGGCCACCCGCACCATAGAGAACGAGAAAGACCGCCGCATGACCATCATGCTTACCACCTTTGTACCCTGTGGAGCCAAGCTTCCCATACTTGCGCTCATAGGTGCTATGATAGGGCAAAGCGCAGTTGTGGCCACCATTGCCTACTTTGCAGGTATAGGCTCTGTAATATTAGGCGGGCTTATGCTGCGCAAAACTCACATGTTTGCCGGCAGTTACACCCCCTTTGTGATGGAGCTGCCCGAGTACCACACGCCCCGCGGTATCAACATCAACATGAGAGCCATGAAGCGCTGCAAGTCTTTCGTCAAGAAAGCAGGTACGGTTATCTTCCTGGCATCTGCCATCATTTGGACACTCTCTAACTACAGCTGGAATTTCACCTACCTGCCAGAGCAAGAGAATTTAGAGGGTGCCCCCATCAGCCACGGCATGCTGGCAGACACCGGCAACGCTTTTGCCCCGCTCTTTGAGCCCTTGGGCTGGGGTGATTGGAAACCCGCCGTTGCCACCATCACCGGCTTTATTGCCAAAGAAAACGTAGTGGCTACGTTAGGCCTGCTCTATCCTGCACCTGAGGATGACGAGCAAGCAACAGAAGACGCACCGACAGATGAACTGCCCCGCACGGCGGATATCGGTAAGGCCAATGCCCTCTCAGCCCTCACGATGGCCCTGTGGCAAACCAACGCCACGGCACGTGATGCAAAACCTGTTGAAATCGACACAGCAGAAGAAGAGGAAGATGAAAACGCAGAAGCCATAGGCGTGGCAGCCAATGTAAACGCAGCCGGCGCATTCACCGCCCTGAGTGCCGTTTCATTCCTGCTGTTCAACATATTGTGTGCCCCCTGTTTTGCCGCATGCGGTGCCATACGCAGAGAAATGAACAGCGCACGCTGGACCTGGCTGGCCATTGGTTTCATGTGCATTTGGGCATATATCGTATCCTTCTGCACCTACCAAATCGGCACCCTGTGTATCACGGGCGATTTCGGCACCGGGGCACTTGTGGCATGCATACTGTTGTTGTGCATCCTTGTACAAGCCGTACGCTCTAACCCCAACTCCAACCAAGATTAAAACCAAGCACACATTACCCATATGGCAGATGCCATCATCATTACAGTACTTATCATCTGCAGTTTACTCGCCCTGCGCTCATGCCTCCGCAAAAAATGCGGCAAAGGCGGCTGCGGTGGCTGTGGCGGCCACTGCGGCGGTTGCTCCCAATCAGACAAGCATTCCGACAAAGAATAAATAGCCCCCCCTAAACAGATTTATGTACAAACACACTCGCATCATTACAACTGCCATGGCAGGCCTTATGGCCTCCGCAGCCTTTGCCCAAGACTACACCCCCGGTGCTATTCTGGACGGTTTCCCCCCCGGTGCTATTCTGGAGGATATTAACATGTACACCCCGGAGGACGAAGACCCCGCCTACAAAGTTACCGCCAATGAAAAATACGGCACACAATGGTTAGTAGACGTGGCTTATTCTTACTGGCACACCAACGGCGCAGCTTACAACAATCATAACAACTACATGTTGTTGCACACCATTCTTACCCAAAGAATCCTGGAGAATGAGCGCCACGGCGGCACATGGTTGCGCTTTGAGTTGAGTGGTTCTTGGGGATTGGACGGTCGCTCCGCAGCCGCAGACAAGCAGTTTACCGACTCTGTGGGCGAAACATCTTGGATGCACGCCGACATATACGGCCCGCATGATGCCGTTATCCCGGAACTGTCTCTCATGCAGTATTTCAACGGTAAGCGCGCATGCGTGATCGCCGGTTTGGTCAACATGACCAACTATTTTGATTGTGTAAGCCCTGCCAATGACTCATTCACATCTTTCACCAACAACGCATTCGTCAACTCCACCGTACTTGCCCTGCCGGATGCCAACTTGGGAGCACTTGTTCAGTATGAGATAGATGAAGAAAGCTACGCCATGCTCGGCTTCAGCCGAGAAGCCTGCACCTATGGGGATAATCCTTTCCAAAGTGGCTCCTCATATATGATTGTGGGTGAATACGGGCTTAAACATATTCTGGACGGCGATGCCACGGTGCGTATCAACCCGTTCTTCCGCCAAGTGAAAGATGCAGGTAAAAACCGCTACAACACCGGTTTGGCGGCCAGCATAGAGTACACCCCCTGCGATGAGCTCACCCTCTTTGCACGCAGCGGTTTCAGTGCCAAACAAGACCTCGGCGCAGCATTTGACTTCTCTTGCGGCGCCACCATAAGCGGGATTCCCGGTCGCGAAGATGACTTTGTGGGTCTTGCTTTCGGTGCCTTTAAAGGTACCAACCATGCAGACGAACCTACCACACACAATCGTGAATATGTGTTTGAGGCCATGTACAGCCTGCAACTCAATGACTATTGGAAACTCGCCCCGCACTTCCAATACATCAAAAACCCCGCATACAGCGGCGAGTCCGATGCCGTTATCATGGGCATACAGGCTATCTTCTCATTCTGAGGCATAATAAATAAAATTTCAACGTGTATGTAGGCCGGGCGGGTCGGGGAGGAATCCTCGGCCCGTCCTTTTGATATTTTTTATCAAAGCTTTTGCCATACCAACATGCGTCTTCTTTTAATTAAATAATGTTAACACTTGCCACAACAAGATTAACATGATACAATTAAGAGCACATGAGCAAGAGGCTGATTTTTACGAGTATACTATTGGCAAGCACTGTAATGGCAGAGGGCGTGCATACCATCCAATATGACCTACCGGACACAGGGTTAGCCCCCAGCTATGGGGAAGCCTCCTTTATATCTCGCATGAGGCAGCGCCACGGTGGTTCCGACCTGAGCATGCAAAGCTATGCCCTAACCCTTCCACTCTCAGATCCCCGCAAAACACATTGGAACAAGGTCTACATCAACGCCCAGCTTGACACCAAGATTACCGTATTCAACGCCGGCGGCAACCTTACGCTTAACAATGAGGTTATGTACAATGTCGCCTTGCCCATGAGCTTCATTACCCCCATGGCTCACGGCAACAAACTCATTGTAGGTGTAGCACCGGAACTTGCTACCGATGGTGATGCCATTGAACACGGTATCGACCTCGCGGGCTATGCCATGTATACCGTCAAAAAGAGCGATACATTCAGCTACACCATCGGCGTTGGTATCTCCCCCCGCTTTGCAGAATACTTTGCCGTACCGTTCTTCGGGTTCGAATGGAAGCCGAACCGAGATTGGAGCATCGCCATGAGTGGCTACAAACTCACGGCCATGTACCAGTTCAATGACCGCTTGGCAGCAGGCCCCTTTGCTATGTCTACGGGTGGTATATGGTCTGTAGAAACGCCGAGTGGTGACGAGTTTTTCCGCATGCGCGCGCTGGTAGTCGGTCTCACCGCTGAATACAATTTTGCAGCCCAAGGGCAAACCAAGCGTATCATCACGGCATCCATCGGCAGCAATGTTGCCACACGTGCAGATTTCCTGAAACGCAATGCCGGCAAAGACCACGTAGAAACCCACCATTACAAACCGGCTCTTTACGTTTCCGTCGGTGTGGATTTCAGGTTCTGATATGATGCACGGAGCACCCTTTTTTACTTTACAAAACGAACTCTCTACCATATAGTAAAGGCATGAGCAATATGCAAGTTTCTGACAACATGGAGGCGCTCATTAAATTGGCGCTTGAAGAAGATTTCGGTGACGGCGACGTAACCTCCACCTACTTTGTACCCGAGGGATTGCAAGCCCGTGCGCTGATGCGTCCGCGCACACAAGGTGTGCTTTCGGGGGTAAAGGTTGCTGAGGCCGTATTCCGTGCCGTAGATCCCACCCTGCGCGTGGAAGTATACCTGCATGATGGTGAAGAGGTATCCCCCGATGCCATCGTCATGATGATTGAAGGCTCAGCTCGCTCCATCTTGGGCGCAGAGAGAACAGCCCTCAACTTTATCCAGCGACTTTCCGGTGTGGCCACCATGACTCACAAATACGTCAAAGCCATTGCCCACACCTCTTGCAAACTGCTTGATACCCGCAAAACAACCCCCGGTTATCGTCTTTTAGAGAAAGCTGCCGTGGTACACGGTGGTGGCAACAACCACCGTTTGGGGTTATATGACCGCGCCATGGTAAAAGACAACCACCTCATGACAGATGGCAATACAGACCACCTGCAGGCCTGCATCACCAAGCTTAAGGCTGACAAACCCGGTGTAGAGGTAGAGTTGGAAGCCGACAATCTTACTCAGGTAGAGGCATTCCTCAAACTCACAGGGGTAGACTACATTTTGTTGGATAACATGAGCTGCGAGGACATGCGCAAAGCTGTAGAAATGCGCGGCAATGCTCCCAAGCCCTACTTTGAGGCCAGTGGTGGCCTTACCCTCGCTACGGCTCCGGCTGCAGCTGAAACCGGCGTAGATTTCATGAGCTTCGGTTGCCTCACCCACTCCGTACCCTCCATGGACTTGGGTTTGGACTTTACCGTTGAACGCTAAAAGTTAAAAGGTGAACGGTTGATGCAGAGCTCAAGCATCAACCGTTCAGCCTACGGCATGCCCGACACTATCCTCAGCCCGAGGGAAGCCCTCATCACACTCAACCTGATTCCCGGGCTGGGCTCTGTGCGCATCCAATCTCTGCTTGAGTTTTTCGGCTCTGCCGAGTTGGCCTTAGCCGCACCCTCCCATATATTGGAGCGTGTACAACGCATCGGCGGCAAAATGGCGGCCGCCATTGCAAACTGGCGCAACTGCACCAATGTACATGCGGAAATAGAATGCGCCGCCCGGCATGGGGTACGCATTGTCACCCTTACGGATGACGACTACCCACAAGCCCTGCGGCGTATGAGTGATCCGCCCATCGTGCTTTATGTTCTGGGTGAGTGGCAGCAAGAAGATGCTCGGCACGCTGTGTCCATAGTCGGCTCCCGTGCAGCTACGCCTTATGGCATGACAGTGGCGCGCCGCTTCGGGCGAGAATTGGCAGATGCCGGGTGCACCATCATCTCCGGACTGGCCAAAGGTATTGACACCGCTGCCCACCGTGGCGCGCTGGATGCCGGGGGGCGTACCATAGCCGTGATGGGTCATGGACTTTCCCGCATCTTCCCTCAAGAGAATGAAGAATTGGCCCAACACATCATCCATGGGCATGGTGCCGTGGTAAGCGAGTTCCCCATGAACCTGCCCCCTGCCCGCACCACATTCCCCCAACGCAACCGCATTGTTGCCGCCTGGAGCCGCGCCACCCTCGTGGTAGAGGCTCCCGCCCACAGCGGGGCCCTACACACGGCCCATATCTCCGGTGTAGACTATGGCAACAGTGTTTTTGCCATCCCCGGCATGGTAGACAAGCCTACCTCCACCGGCTGCCATGCCCTCATTCGCGATGGTGCCACGCTCTGCACCTCTCCCTCCGAACTGATGAGCGATATGGGGTGGAACGCCCCACCCCGGCAAATGGAGCTCTTTGCCGAACCGGAGCCACCCAAAACACCCTCCAATCCTTCATACGCCGTCAACCTCGCACCGGAGGGAGCGAACGACATCCTCGCAGCAATCAATGCCGGGCATGATACCTTAGATGCCCTCTGCTCCGCACTGGGGCTTCCCGCCCACGCGCTTACCCCTCAACTCATGCGCCTACAAGTCATGCGCAAACTCCTCCCCCTGCCCGGTGGCAGGTACCAAGTAGTATAAAGCTCACTCTCCCGCGTCTTCCCCCTGCACCATAGGCTCATTGAAACGGTAAGCGGGCTGCATGGTAACGGAAGGATATTTTTGAGCCAAAGATTCAGCGTTCAAAAGATGAGCAGCATAGCCCTTGGGCACCCCCTTACTCAACACGTTTTTTATAGTGGCAAGGTTATACTCAAGCCACATGTAATATTCGTCAAAATACCGGCTCTGATACGCATCTATCAAAGTAGCCGCTTGTTCATTCAGCGCCAAACGCAGAGCATAGCGTTCTTTCTCCGTCGCACATGTCGCGCTGCGTTTCTTCATCTCCTCTTGGAGACGTAACAAGTCGCTCACTAATTTTTCCTCTGGCTGCGTCAATTTGTATTCTGACGGGTAAACAAACTCCCCTCGCCGATTATATTGCACCAAATAATACGGGTGACAAGGATACTCTTTTGCCATGGATTTCAACCAAGCTATCTTGCGTTTTTCCAATATCTCCAACAAAGCGTTGGTTCGCTTCGGCTGCGGATCCTTACCGTTAAATGCAGTGGCTATATAAGCCTCAACCAGAGTGCGCACTTTTCGGTTCAGCTCCTCTTCTAATCCAACGCGGGTTGCATATAATTGATACTCGGTCATTCGGCCCTGCGCGACTTCATTTTTGCGCATAGAATCGCAGGCAGCATCCACCTCTTGTTGTGCCGCCAAAACGGCTTGTTGAAACTCAATCTCCATGAGGGAGCTCGGCTCAATAGCACCGGCCACAAGAGACATGCCGTTATCTATCATCACCAAATCAAAAGGATATCTACCCTTGGGGGGTGACGGCAATAGCGGTTGTTTTTCAACAGAGGCCGATGCTGCCACTGGCTCTTCATGCAGCAACCCAAAAGTGCAGATAAACACCAAACAAGCGCCCCCAACTCCCCACCACCATTTGCCATGAGAAACAGCCAAAGAGAGGCTCCATGCTTCTGCACCGTAAAAACGCGCGGCAATATCCTCAGCACATGCCTTTTGAAGACTCCTCTTGATGCGGCTCGGGAGGATGATTCCGTATTCTTCTGTCACGCGAGAAAGAGTACGCCCCAGAGCATAAAGATCAGAGGCCGGTACCGGCAAGGTCCCTTCACAAAACTGCTCGGGTGCCGCATAGCCCGGCGTACCCACCGGGGTAGGCACGTGCGTAGGCTCTGCCATCATAGCTGAATCAAAATCAATCAAAACGGGGTGGTCATCTGCCCGCACAATGATATTAGACGGCTTAATATCCCGGTGTATCACGCCGGCCGTGTGCAAATAAAGCAACGTACCCAGCAAAGACTTCAACAAATTGACAACACGAGTGGGCGCAGGCTTTTGCTCCATCCAGGCTCGCAAGGATTGTCCCTCCACCAAAGCCATCACCCCATATGCCGTACCACATGCACTGAAAATCTCATGGATTTGAACAATACCGTCGTGATTCAGCGCTGCCAATATGCGGGCACCTCTGCAAAAAGAATGCAATGACTGAGCATACGCTTGTTCTTCTGTGGCTACCACCTCTGCCGCCCCGGAGACGCGCTGACATATCTCTCGCGGGAAGTGCTCTTTGATAACAACCTCTCGCCCCATCTGGCGGTCCACAGCCAAGTAGCATATACCACCACCGCCCTGCCCCAATACCCCCAGCAACTCATATTTATCCAGCCGAGTTCCCCTCGGCAACGGCACACTGCCGGAGTAGGGCTTCATCATGGGCTATTATTCAAATGTAGGCAATATCACCTCTCTTGTTTTCAAACCTTGGATAGCCGTTTCGCAGCCGGCAGGTTTCACCAAGTCTGCAATGGCCTGTGCCACCAAGGCCTCCGGTGTCAGGCCGGCGGCCAAAGCCCGCTCAGTCAAGCGGCGGTACATATCCGGGGCCAACTGCACCGTCAGAGACATGCTGGTATTAACGGATACTCCGGGTACCGTCTGCCCTACAGCTTCATCCGGGCCGGGCAGTTGCACCATTACTCTCTCAATGAGTTGTTGTTTAAGAATGGGGATGTTTTTCTGACTCATCCAATTGCGCACCGTAATCTCCGATACGCCGCAACGTTCCGCCATCCAGCGGTAATCCAAGCCCTGACTCTTCAGCCATTGCTTTACTATATTTTTGAACTCCGTCTGGTCATTCCCCTCCGTCATATCTCAGAGCATATCATATTCAACGCTCTTGTCAAGAAATTGCCTCCTGCAATTGACATGTATCTTCACTTAACCAACCTTGCTATCTGTCGCGCCACCAATTCCTCGGCACTGCATCCCTCACACATGGCTAGCCGCATCAATTTACTGTAATCTGACATGCTCAACTCTAACCGGCACTCTCGCATTATCTCTTTTTGAGACACATCATCTCTTCCTACCGCCTTTCTCACCCTAGCCTTTTTTACTTTCTTTTCATTTATTTTTAAAATCTTATCATTCTCTTTCATAACTTTTCGTTTGGATAACACACTCATGTTAGCACATCTTTTTTGATATGTAAATTATCTTTTTGAGATTTTTATGTTGACTTTATCTCATTTTGCGATAAAGTAACGTCATCTGAGTTAATATCCCTCTTATTTAAACATGAAAACACACATATTTATCACCCCTATCATAGCTGCATTCTTTTTTTCCTCCTGCGAAAAAAACGATTGATGCATCCACCTCGGACAAAATGAAAGAAAGTATCATAGAGCTGACCAAGGACATGTCAGAAGAAGAAAGAAATACGATTTTGGCGGAACTCGCGATTATTGCCATCAACGTTGAAGGTGACGAAAAAGCCTTTCTGGACTGTATCAACGGAATGACTCTCTCGGAAGTCAAAGCATATAGTGAAAAGATAAAAAAAGAAGCAAAGAGGAAATTTGATAAGAACTTATATCAAATCCATTAAACAAATTATGTATTGTCATCAATGTGGAAGCAAACTTTCGGATGATGCAGTTTATTGTGCCCAATGTGGCACCCGAAAAGCACACTGCAACACAACAGAACACACACACCAGACCGTTCACAAAACAGAAGACTCCAAAAGCACAGCCATTATACCGAAACAAACAATCAATTTCGGACGATTCGGAAGCATAACTCTCGATACCAACAATCAAATCTTTCACTTGGAGCTATACAAAGAAAAGATAAGTGGCATTATTTTCAAAAGCCGAGAAAGAGGCAAGTGCGTTATTAATCGAGATTTCAGCTTTGCTCAGTTGCTGGACTACAAAACCCAAAACTTCCGTGAGACAAAACGTTCTTGTGTAGAATTTGAACAGAGATTCGGAATAAAAGAGGGCGCTATTTTCGACCTTAATATTGAAATTATGCTTAACGATTGCAAAGATAACTACATACGGCACAGTTTCGGAATATATGCAAGCATGTTTAATTATCCTACAAAAGAATATGAAGAAGCTGTCGTGCTATTAGGTAAATTTACATCTGCGCTGGAAATCATTAAACAACATCGATAATATATGAATTGCAAACATTGCGACCACCCCATACCACCACACGCGCGTTTCTGTATAAAGTGTGGACAAGCAATCAACGAAAACTTGTCTGCCTCTACACCACCGCCTTCAGATTCACTTCCTACCCAGCTTCCGAAGGTTCCACCGGCGATTCTTCCGCCGGCAGCCGATAATTCGGCAAATGGCAAAAAAGGCTGCGGATGTATTACACTCTTTTTGGTATGCACTTTGGCAGTTGGTATCATCAGTAATGTAAATAAACATAACAATCAGTCAGAAAACGAACCGCAGCCTAATTCAGGTCAACAAACCGAAGTTCCCCAAACTAGGACAGACTCTCTTCATAAGAAAAATTCCGAAAAAACGACAATCACGATAAAAGAGTCGCCCAAACAGCCGCAAACAAAGAGTCCGGCAAAGCCACATAAGGCCATTATATTAGATGGAGCGATATCCCCTATTCCTACACAAAAGGGCAAAGGTTTTGACAAAACTATTGCAAGATATGGTGTTCAACGTATTAAAAAAATCAATAAATTGCTTCCTCTGGTCGCAGAAAAAGCAGCGACAGCCAAATACATGGATATTATTTGGAATGTGGACGTATCTGACAATTACAGCACAGCAAGCGAACTCATTTTCTATGCCGATGCAAAAAATGGCAATCGCGTCTACATCAGCGAAGATTTGGTAATACTAGATGCAAAAAAAATGTACTGATTCTATCTTCAATAACCTAAATCACAAATACACCATGGGTCTATTTACTACTGAATACTGCCCTATATGCGGAGCAAAAATCGGCATGATGGCAACCAGAATAAAAAACAAGATAGCAATCTGCAATAATTGCGTAAACAGGGTTGACCTTGATTATGAAGTTCTACCGTTACAAACGCTGGAAACCTTCAATACCCGATTACATGAAATGGAAAAAAATTACCAGCTCTTTCGGCATTTCAATGAAACAAGAGAGCTCAAAGTCGGCTCCTATTATTTTCGCGAAGATGCTTCCATGAGACGATGGTATGCATCTTATGATAAAAAACCAACAAATCCCACGCTATACCGATATGATGAAATTATTGATTACAAATTACGGGAAGACGGAGATACCATTACAGAAGGAGGATTAGGGAGAGCTTTGGTCGGAGGCTTGTTGTTCGGTGGGGTCGGTGCCATAACAGGAGCAATTACAGGGAGAAAAAAGACGAAAAAAGAAGTAAGGACCTTAGATATTTCCATAACGCTGAACAATGTCTACCGTAACAATATTACAGTAAATATACTTCCGTTCTCCTGTAAAAGTGGTAGCTGGGCTTACAATCAGGCCATGCAAAATGCACAAAAGCTATTGGAATTTTTACATACCATAACATCAAAAGCGACGCCTCAAACACAATTAGAAATTACGCCTGTATCATCAGTTGATGAAATAATCAAATTCAAAGATTTAATGGATAAGGGAATTATCACTCAAGCTGAATTTGAACAGAAAAAAAAGCAAATTTTGGGTTTATAAAACTTACCGTCTTTTTCATTGGGATAATATGTAGCCTTATTCGGGGAACATATTATCCCTATCGACTACCCGAATCTCCGCCTTATCGGCGGAGATCTTTTTTACGTCTGACAAATTGAATACTCAATTATCAAAAATTTCCCACGGCTTTGCTCCCCCCCCAAAAAAAACAAAAGGCATCTCACAAAAAAATCAGGATACAAGCAAGCCCCCATAAAATAAAAGGGGGTTAATTATCCTGCAACCAAGAGGCAAACTTTTCTGCCCAAGCCTTTGAAATGCCGGGGAGCTCGGCAATTTCTGCAGCAGAGCGCGCACGAATGCCGGGCACGGTATGAAAACGTGCCAGCAGCAACTCCTTGCGCTTGGGGGTCATGCCCGGGAAGGCATCCAGCTTACTCTCTCTCACTCGTTTACGCACCAGAAGCTCATTGTAATTATTGGCAAAGCGGTGAGCTTCATCACGCAGGCGCTGCAACAGTTTCAGTGCACCGCTGTCTTTATTCAGCACCAAGGGCTCGCTTTCGCGCGGGAAATATACCTCTTCATCTCTCTTGGCCAGGCCGATGACGGGCATGTCCACCAGACCGACTTCTGCCAACACATCCACAGCAATGGCAAGCTGGCCTTTACCGCCATCCACCACCACTAAATCAGGCACCGTAATGGGGGCGTTTCCCTCGGCGCTCAACTGCTTAAGCCATGCATAAGTGCCCACCTCTGCCGGTTTATCAAAAAGAGCGGCACTTTCATTCACAATACGCGAGTATCGGCGGCGCACCACTTCTAACATAGAGGCAAAATCATTCTGCCCCTCTACACCGCGAATACGGTAGCGACGATAGGCTTTATTATCAGGTTTACCGTTGGTAAAACGCACCATGGAAGCCACGATGTGGTTATCTGACAGGTTAGAAATATCAAAGCACTCCATAATGGCCGGGGGCTGCGCCATGCCCAAGGCAGCGCCCAGTTCAGCGAGGTCTTGTTCCGGGTTGACCGTTCCGGGTAAATCAGGCGTACCACGTGTAAAGCGCCGCGCAGGCTCTAACGTTTTCAAGATATTCTCGCGGATATCACGCAATCGTGCCGCACGCTCGAAATCCAGCGCCTCCGAGGCCTCCATCATCTCTTGAGTAAGGGCATCTATGTGTTCCTTGCGCGCGCCACCCTCCAACAAAGCAAGTGCGGCATCAAATTGCGCCCGGTACTCCTCTGCCGAGACACGGCCTATGCAGGGGGCTGAGCATTGCCGAATCACATCATCATGGCAATGGCGGTACTGCTCTTCCCCGGGATGCCGACATGTGCAGGTGCGCAGACGAAAACGGTGATTCAACCACTCTACCGTCTCTTTGAGAGCCGTAGAATGCACAAAGGGGCCGATATAGCGTGCACCGTCGTCTTTGCGTAAACGCACCAGTGAGAAACGGGGCAGCTCCTCTTGCCGAGATGCCCGCAACAGCAGGTAGCGTTTATCGTCCCTCAGTTGCACATTATAGTGCGGGCGGTATTCTTTGATAAGTTTTTGCTCCAAGATAAGAGCCTCTTGGTCATTGCGCACCTCGTAATAATCAAAATCCTCTATCGCGGCGATAAGGGCGCGGGTTTTACTGTTCTCCAGCGTGGCGCGTGAGGGAGAAAAATAATTACTCAGGCGGCGTTTGAGGTCTTTGGCTTTGCCCACATAGATAATGCCCCCGCCGTCTCCTTTCATCAGATACACACCGGGGCGATGCGGGCTCTTGCGCCATTTCTCTTTCAAATCCACCTTCGCCATAGCCGTTATTATACTTGTTTCTTTCCCCGCCGCAATTGTTCTGCTTGTCATGGTATCACTACGGTGCAGAGAATGGTAGAATTCTAGGCGGCACCCGGTCAAATTCAGCATGCCCCACTCTCAATCTCCCGAATCAGTCCATTTTCTGCCGCTGCCTTATTTTAAAACACGCTTCATTTTCAATGGATAAAAAAGCAACTTTAAAACAATTCCTAGAATCTCTATAAAATTACTTGACTTTAGAAAATATGGCGGTAATATTGCGTTCAACATACAACATACTGCGGTGGTCATGAAGATAAAGAAGCGAAACGGACAAACAACCGAGTACCGGCGAGAGAAAATAGAGCGAGTGATACGGCTCGCTTTTGAGAGTGTAGGGATGAGCGACACGGAGAGCGAGGTAGCCCGCTTAGCCGTGAGCATTGAGTCCAGCTTGAGGTCTCATGGGGCAGAAGTAGTAGCCGTAGAGAGCATACAAGACCAAGTGGAAGAAAGCCTGATGGTAGCAGGCCACTACGAGGCAGCCAAGCGCTTTATATTATACCGCAACGAACGCACGCGAGCTCGCGCCGCCCGAGAACACCTGTTACAACACTTTGAAAACCGCCCGGCGCTGGATGCCGTACTCAAAGAGATTCAGGCAGAATTTGATACTGAAGAATACCATATTCAGCAGGTTACGACAAAGTTCCGCACCTTCAGTAAAGAGGGGCACGGGGATGACATAGCGCTGGGCAACCTCATTAAAGCAGCGGCGGAGCTGACCACAAGAGACGCCCCGGATTGGGAGATGATTGCTGCAAGATTCTGGCTACTGCAATTCCGTACCCGTGTGGCAAAATACGAGGCCGAGACCGGCATCAACAACCTGTACGACAAAATCAACCATTTCACGAAAGAAGGGCTGTATGGCGATTACATTCTCAAAAATTACAGCCGTACAGAAATTGAGAGCTTCGCCCAATTATTGGATGCAGAGAGAGACAAGCTTTTCAACATCTCGGGGTTAGAACTACTGCATGGGCGTTACCTGATACGCACCCGCAGTGGGCGCGTTGCCGAAACTCCGCAAGAAATGTTCTTGGGCATTGCTTTGCACTTGGCTATGCACGAGCAGCAAGAACGCAGTACATGGGTAAAACGCTTTTATGATATGCTCAGCACCCTCAAAGTAACCGTGGCAACCCCCACGCTTGCCAATGCTCGCAAACCCTTCCACCAGCTTTCCTCCTGCTTTATCGATACCGTACCCGACAGCTTGGAAGGTATCTACCGCAGCATAGACAATTTTGCACAGGTGAGCAAATACGGTGGCGGCATGGGGCTTTACTTCGGTAAAGTACGTGCCTGCGGCAGCGCCATTCGGGGGTTTGCCGGCGCCGCAGGTGGTGTCATCCGTTGGATTCGTCTTGCCAATGATACGGCTGTGGCTGTAGACCAGCTGGGCGTGCGCCAAGGTGCCGTGGCCGTGTATCTGGATGCATGGCACCGTGACCTGCCGGAGTTCCTCTCCCTGCGCACCAACAATGGAGACGACCGACTCAAAGCTCATGATGTTTTCCCCGCCGTATGTTACCCGGATTATTTCTGGCAGCAGGTGCGCGATAACATAGAGGGAGATTGGTACATGATGTGCCCGCACGAGGTACAAAGCATCAAAGGATATGCACTGGAAGACAGCTATGGCGATGAGTGGGAGCAACGCTACCTGAGCTGCGTGGCAGACTCCCGAATCAGCAAACGCCGCGTCCCCATCAAAGACCTTGTACGCCTTATTCTCAAAAGCGCCGTTGAGACGGGCACCCCGTTCGTCTTCAACCGAGATATCGTTAACCGTGCCAACCCCAACAAGCACAAAGGTATCATTTATTGCAGCAATCTCTGCACCGAAATTGCTCAGAATATGAGCGCCATAGAGAGCCTCAGCCAAACTATCACCACCGTCAACGGCGAACAAGTGGTTGTTACCACCACCAAGCCCGGCAACTTTGTGGTGTGCAACTTGGCCAGCTTATCACTGGGCCGTATCAATGTGAACGACCCGCAGGAAGTGGCAGATATAACCCGCAGCGCCGTACGTGCCTTGGATAACGTGATAGACCTTAACCTCTATCCCCTGCCCTATGCCGAAATCACCAACCGCGGCTACCGCCCCATTGGTCTGGGCGTAAGTGGCTACCACCACATGCTGGCCAAACACGGCATACGCTGGGAAAGCGACGAACACCTGCAATTTGCCGATGCTCTTTTTGAGCAAATCAATCACGCAGCCATCAGTGCCAGCTGTGATACAGCAAAAGAAAAAGGAGCATACTCTCATTTTGAGGGAAGCGAGTGGCAAAACGGGCGCTATTTCGAGAGCCGTGGCTACACCGCCCCGCACTGGCAAGAATTGCGGGAAAAAGTTGCAACCCATGGCATACGCAACGCATACCTGCTGGCCGTAGCACCTACCGGCAGCACCAGTATTATTGCGGGTACCACCGCCGGAACCGACCCCGTGATGAAACTCTTCTTCTTGGAGGAAAAGAAGAGTGGCCTCATGCCCCGCGTAGCGCCTGAGCTCTCCATAGACACCATGTGGTACTACAAGAGCGCCCATAAGATTGACCAAAGCTGGTCGGTACGCGCAGCCGGCATACGCCAGCGCCATATTGACCAAGCCCAAAGCCTCAACCTGTATATTACCAACGAATACACCCTCCGTCAAATACTCAACCTTTACCTCCTCGCATGGGAGTGCGGGGTGAAAACCATCTATTATATCCGATCCAAAAGCCTCGAAGTAGAAGAATGTGAATCATGTGCCAGTTAACCCGCAGACCACTGTTTAACCCACAGGGCGACTCCGAAGTACTCGCCCGCCGCATCATCAACGGCAACACCACCAACCTCAACGACTTCAATAACATGAAGTATGCTTGGGTGAGCGGTTGGTACCGCCAGGCGATGAATAATTTCTGGATTCCGGAGGAGATTAACCTCTCTGCCGACGTGAGGGATTACCCCAAGCTCAGTCCGGCAGAGCGACGCGCGTTTGACAAGATTCTCTCCTTCCTTGTCTTTTTGGACAGCATCCAGACCGCAAATCTCCCCTCCGTAAGTGAGTATATCACCGCCAATGAGGTAAACTTGTGCTTGTGTATACAAGCATTCCAAGAGGCGGTACACAGCCAAAGTTACAGCTACATGCTTGATACCATCTGCGAGCCGCAGCAACGCACCGAGGTACTCTACCAGTGGCGTAACGATGAGCATTTGCTGCGCCGCAATACCTTTATCGGCAATCTGTATAATGAGTTCCAGAACAACCGTACGCCCCACAACTTTGCCCGCACTCTGGTGGCCAATTTCATTCTGGAGGGTATCTATTTCTACAGCGGCTTTATGTTCTTCTACAACTTGGGCCGTAACAACAAAATGCCCGGCTCCGCACAGGAAATCCGCTACATCAACCGCGATGAGAGCACCCACCTCTGGCTCTTCCGCAACATCATTCGCGAGCTCCAACGCGAACAGCCCGAACTTTTCACCCCCGAGCTGGTGGAAGAATACCGGGCTATGATACGCGAGGGCTGTGAGCAAGAGATTGCATGGGGCTGCTATGTCATCGGCGATGAAATCCCCGGGCTTTCTACCACCCTGATTACCGACTACATACGGTTCCTTGCCAATCGGCGCTGTATGGACCTCGGGTTCGAGCCGCTGTATGAGGGGTATGAAACCGAGCCAGATTCCTGCACCTGGGTTTCTCAATACAGCAACGCCAACCTCATCAAAACAGATTTCTTTGAAGCGCGTTCTACCGCCTACGCTAAGAGCACAGCGCTGGTGGATGATTTATAAGAAACATGGCAATTTGCTCCTGCAAATTGCCATGTTAACGTACTATTCAAACCTATATTGTTAGGATTGCCGTTTCGAAGCCCGAACTCAATGTTCGGGCTTCGTTTTATGCTCCTCATCAGAAGCTGTAGGTAGCGCCTACATTCAAACCGTGAGAGGTGATGTTCTGCATCAGCTCGAGGTTGTAGGTGGCATTGACGCTCCAGTCGTCGTTCAGACGGTGGGTGGCGCCTACGCTCAGGTTCATGCCGGCGCG
>JAFYUT010000101.1 GCA_017549485.1 Akkermansia sp. | reverse complement strand
CACGAGCCCATCGCCATGAGCGGCGTGCGCCACATTGAAGTGGAGTACGACGGCAAGACCATGGAGGACGACGTGATTGTGGACGTGGTGATGCAGTACAATGATAGCGACCGCTACCAGATTCAGTGCTACGCCAACTCCATCTTCAATGCCGACGGTGGTACGCACCTCTCCGGTTTCCGTAGCTCGCTTACACGCGCCGTCAACGACTATGCCAAGAGCAACAACCTGCTCAAGGATAAAGACCCCAGCCTGAACGGCGACGACGTGCGCGAAGGTTTGGTGGCTGTTATCTCTGTCAAGATGCCCAACCCGCGCTTCTCCTCCCAGACCAAAGATAAGCTGGTGAATACCGAGATTGAAGGCGTGGTAAGCAGCGTGGTATATGAGGAGCTGAAAGAGTTCTTCGAGGAAAACCCGCAGGTGGCCAAAACCATTATTGACCGCTGCTTGATTGCCCCCCGCGCCCGCGAGGCCGCCCGCAAGGCCCGCGAAAGCGTACGCAAGAGCGCCATGACTGTGGGCGGTGGCTTGCCCGGTAAACTGGCCGACTGCTCCTGCCGCGACCCGAAGCTCAGCGAGCTCTTCATTGTGGAGGGTGACTCCGCAGGTGGCTCTGCCAAGATGGGCCGCGACCGCCGCACCCAGGCCATCCTCCCCCTGCGCGGTAAGATTCTCAACGTAGAGAAAGCCCGCTTGGATAAAGCCTTGGGTAGTGAGACCATTCAGAACATCATTACCGCCATCGGTGCCGGTATCGGTGAGGTGAGGGTGAGGGCTCTTTCGACATCAACAAGGTGCGCTACCACAAGATTATTCTCATGGCTGATGCCGACGTGGACGGCTCCCACATCTGCACCCTGTTGCTCACCCTCTTCTGCCGCCACATGCCGCAGCTGGTGCGTGCCGGCTACCTGTATATTGCCCAGCCCCCGCTGTACCGCGTGATTCACCGCAAGGTTGAGCAGTATGTGCAGGATGAGGTATCCCTTAACCGCAAGCTCATCTCCTTGGGCGCCGGTGATGTTACCCTGCGTACGCCCGACAAGAGCAAGGAGTTTGACGCAGACTCCCTCATGGCTATTCTTGAAACCCTCATCAACCTGCAGAAGTATGAGGGCAGCGTGGCCCAGCACGGCGGCGATTTCAAAGACCTGCTGCGCCACCGTACGGAGGACGGCGCTTTCCCGCAGTACCTTGTGAAGGTGCGCTGCGGTAATGATGAAGAGGTGCTCTACTTCCGCAATATGGAGGACCTCTCTGCCTTCTCAGACGAGAACCGCGACCTCTTCCTCTTCGGCGAGCCCACGGAGGAGGAGCTGGCTGCCAACCCGCTGCCGCTGCGCGAGGGTCCCAGCCGCCGCGCCTTGCTGCATGAGCTGCACGAGGCCAAGGCCATCACCCGCGTGCTCACTCGCTTGGCAGAGCTGGGTATTGAGCCGGACCGCTTGCTCTCCGACGATGCTCCCGTGTATGAGCTGGTAGAGAACTCCCGCAACACCGTCACCCCCGTCAACTTTGTGGGTGATATTCTGGCCAAGGTGCTGGAGATTGGCGGCCGCAGCGTTACCATCACCCGATTCAAGGGTCTTGGTGAAATGGACGCCAAAGACTTGTACGCCACCACCATGGACCCCGAGAAGCGTGAGCTGCTCCGTGTGCGCTTGGACGACGACAACGCCGTGCAGGCCGACAAGATGTTCACCATCCTCATGGGTGACCTCGTAGAGCCCCGCCGCCGCTTCATTGAAGATAACGCCCTCAACGTACGTAACCTGGACGTGTAACCCCTAACCGCATTTTTCCTGAATTATGAGTGAAACTAGAATTCGCCCGGTAGACGTAGCAGAGGAGGTCTCCCGCAGCTTCCTGGACTACTCCATGTCCGTTATCATCTCCCGCGCTCTGCCCGATGCCCGAGACGGCCTCAAGCCCTCCCAGCGCCGCGTGCTTTACGCCATGCACGAGCTTGGCTTGGTACCCAGCAAGGGCACCATCAAGTGCGGTAAAATCGTGGGTGACACCATCGGTAACTACCACCCCCACGGTGACCAATCTGCCTACGGTACCCTCGTAACCATGGCCCAGCCCTGGAACATGAGAGACGTGCTGGTGCAAGGCCAAGGTAACTTCGGTACGCCGGAAGGCGACCCCCCCGCCGCCATGCGTTATACCGAGGCTAAGCTCAGCCACCTGGGTGTGGCGCTTATGGATGACCTTGACAAGGACACCGTAGACTTCCAGCCTAACTACGATAACCGCCTGACGGAGCCCGTGGTATTCCCCTCCGCATTCCCCAACCTGCTGGTCAACGGCGGCACGGGTATTGCCGTGGGTATGGCCACCAACATGGCCCCGCACAACCTCGGTGAGGTGGTGGACGGCATTTGCGCCTATATTGATAATCCCCTCATTACCGCAGAGGCCCTGCGCGCCTATATCAAGGGGCCGGACTTCCCCACCGGCGGCTACATCCTCGGTTACAAGGGTATAGACAACTACTTCCGTACCGGCAAGGGCAGCGTACGCATGCGCGGTAAGATTGAGGTTGTGACCAACGAGAACGGCCGCGAGTTCCTGCATATCTCCGATGTGCCCTACGGCGTAAACCGTGCCGTACTGCAAGAGCGTATTGCCGAGCTGGTGCGCGACAAAGTGATTACCGACATCGCCGGCATGCGCGACCTGACGGACTACATTGAAATTGAGCTCAAGCGCGACGCCCGCCCGCAAGTGGTCATCAACCAGCTTTACAAGCTCACCAGTATGGACACCTCATTCTCCGTGAACATGCTGGCTATTCACGAGGGGCGCCCCAAGGTGCTCACCATGAAAGACGCCATCAACTTCTACGTTGAGCACCGCCGAGAAGTCGTCATACGCCGCACCAAGTTCCTCCTCCGCAAAGCAGAGGACCGCGCAGAGGTGTTGGAGGCCTACCTCATCGCCCTGGCTAATCTGGATGAGTTCATCCGCATCATCCGCGAGTCTCGCAACCGAGAGGAAGCCCGCAACAAGCTCATGGCCTTCCGCTTCCCGGTAGAGCTTGCCCGTGGCCTCGGCATCCTCATCCACAGCCAGCCCTCCGTGCAGGGGGATTCCTACGTGTTCACAGAGCGCCAGGTCAACGCCATCCTCGACCTCCGCCTCTACCAGCTCACCGCGCTGGAGAACGACAAAATCTCAGACGAGTACAAGAAGCTGCTGGAGATTATTGAGGACTATCTGGACATCCTTGCCAACGAGGCCCGCGTGCTGGGCATCGTTAAAGATGAACTGCGCACCATCAAAGAGAAATACGCCACCCCGCGTATGACCCACATCATCCCGTTTGAGGGTGATATGGCCATTGAGGACCTCATCCCCAATGACTCCATGATTGTGACCATCTCCCACAGCGGCTACATCAAGCGCACCAACTCAGACGAGTACCGCTTGCAGGCCCGCGGTGGTAAGGGTATTAAAGCCGCCACCACCAAGAGCAAGAAAGACGCCAACGACTACGTAGAGCACCTCTTCGCTGCCCAGAACCACGACTACATCATGTTCTTCACCAACACCGGCCGTGTGTATGTGGAGCGCGTGTATGAGATTGACGAGGTCGCCCGCAGCGCTCAAGGCCGCTCCATCAAGAACCTGCTCGACATGCAGCAAGATGAGCGCATTGCCGCCATTCTGCGCTTGGAGCGTAAGGTGAGCGAGGACGGCAAGGATATCACCTTCGCAGAGGGCTCCGGCAATGTCGTATTCGCCACCAAGGATGGCACCGTCAAGAAGACCGCCCTCAACGACTTCGTGAACTACCGCAAGGCCGGTATCATTGCCATTAACCTAGAGGAGGGCAACTCCCTCGTCAACGCCATGCTCACCACCGGCGAGCAAGATGTCATCATCGTCACCCACAACGGCATGAGCATCCGCTTCTCCGAGAGCCAGATGCGTACCCAGGGCCGTAACACCATCGGTGTGCGCGGTATCAAACTGCGTGAGGGCGACTACGTGGTAGCCATGGCCGTGGTGCCCGAGGGCGAAACCGCCACCCCCGCTGCCGATGATGCCGACGAGGCTGCCGAAGCCACCGAACCCGCCGCCGAAGAGCCGGCAGAGGAGACCGTAGAGAACGGCTCCGCTTACTCCCTGCTCGTGGTCTCCGAGAACGGCCTTGGCAAGCGCACCAAGTTCGGTGCCTACCGCCTGCAGAGCCGCGGCGGCATCGGTATCAAGACCATGAACTGCACCGAGAAGACAGGCCTCGTCGTCTCCGCCACCACCGTGACGGATGCCGACGAGCTCATGATTATGACCAGCGGCGGCCAGTCCGTACGCATGAAGGTCAACACCATCCGTGAGACCGGCCGCACCGCCCAGGGCGTGAAACTCATCACCCTCAACGATAAGGAGGCCATCCAAGAAATCACCCTCGTTATCCCCGATGACGACGAGGACGATTCCCCCGAGGATGACGCCACCACCACCCCCGAGGCTGAGGGCGAAACCTCCGCCCCCGATACTGAGGTGCAGGAGTAATCACCCCATCCATCCATCTACGGGGCGCCTCCGCGCCCCGTTCTTCACTATCCGCCTCGGAGCATCGGCTCCGAGGCGGATTCTTCACTACGGCGCCGGCCGTTCTTCTCAACGAAGTAAAACGAGTTCTTCACTGCGAGCGCCGGCGAGTATAAAAGAGCAACGCAGGCACGCAGACATGTGCCTAACGGTGTTCAAATAATCGGCTCACGGTTTTCATCAAAAAGGCATACCTCCATTTCCTCATAGCCCTCGGCATCGGTACTATAGTTGTAGCGTATACCGGCGTAGGTGTCGCCGTCGGCATCGGTAATGCAGCACAAGGTGCCGTCGGCATCGTAATAAGCTTCTTCTAACACACGGTTTTGCCTATCGTAGCTGCGGGTAAGTCGTGCCACGGGCGGATTGTCGGCTCGGCAAAGCTTACCGTCCGTACCGTAAAACTCAATGCCTATTTGTCTCCCCATGGCATCGTAGATAGTCTTTTTGCAAGCATAACCATCTGCACACAGGCACGGGGCTCCTTGTGTATCTCGGTAGGATACAGAGGTGCGTTGCCTGAACTCATTATAGGTCCATTCTTCAATGGATGTTCCATTATGGTTAAGACACGGCTTACCATCCGTACCGTAGCATTGCTCCTTTACCTTATTGTTACGGGCATCGTATTCGCAGCGGTAAGCGGCTACCCCACTGTTACGGTTCACAGTCGGTGCACCTTGGGCATTGGTATATTTCCCGCCCAAACAATTACCGAGAGCATCATACTTACGGGAGACACAGGCAATACCATTAATTTCCATGGGGTTCCCCTGCGTGTCGAAATAGCGTATAGCCGTATCTTGCCCCATGGAATTATGTTCCCATTGTATAGCGGCATAGCCCTCTGCGCAGAGGCAGGGGGAACCGGCCGCATCCTCGTAGGCGTGGCAAATCGGGTAGCCCCTGTCATCGTAGGTTATACGGACCCCGGCAACGTCATTCGGCCCACAGGTGGGGAGCCCGTTGCTGTCGTAGTATGTTACGCGTGTTTTTCGGTTGCGCTCATCGTATTCGTAGCGGTATTCTGCCACGCCATCGGCATCTTCAGTCGGGGTTTCGTTTTCATCGTACGTGCGCTCGCAAATCAGATTGTGGCGCGTATCATATTCATAAGTGGCCATAACCTCCCCCTCGTTGGCACAGGGGTGCATTTTCTCATCCAAGTAGCGTCTGGAGGTAATATACCCGGCCTCATTGTAGGTTCTGAGCTCTACGGCAAAGGGGTATGTACCACAGCTTAAATTGCCGTTTGTATCATAAGTGGCGGTTTTGGTATGATTACCCATGGTATCGTTTTCCCATTCCACACGGTGAAATCCTTCATCATTCAAGGCCGGAGCGCCGGTGGTATTGAACACGCGCATAGCTGTTTGTTGCCCCAAGTCATTGTAACTCCATTCTTTCACGGCCACTCCATGGCGGTCGCAGCATGGGCGGCTATCCGGCCCGTAATTACTCTCTTTTACCTGATTATTGTTTTTGTCGTAATCCCACTTGCGGGTACATACACCGGTTTTCGGGTTGCGGCAGGGGCGTTCATCGGCGCCGTAGCAGGTTTCGCTCAAACAATTATGGTGTTCATCAAATTCCCGTACAATGCGGCACACGCCATCCTCGTTAAAGCAGGGAGACTCATCTACATCATACCATGCTTGCTCGCATGCGTTATCGTATTCATCATACACGCGGCATACCATAAAGTAGAGCCCCTTGTAGCGGCAAGGTTTATCTTGTTCGTCGTAATGCAGCTCGGCGCGTATGCGTCCCTCTTCATCATAGCGGTATTCTTTTTTACTGTAGCCCTCTGCCTTACGAGTTCTCTTGCCCTCTGTATCGTAATACGTCTGGCTACAGCATCTGCCGAACTCATCGGTGGTCTCTTTGAGGCTGTGGTATTGGCCTATACCCAAGCACGGTTTGCCATCCGGTTCATACAGGCGCAGAGAGAGCATAGCCCCGTTTTTATTCAACTCATATTCAGCAATAGAGATTTGGTTGCTGTTCATGCACGGGGTACCGGAAGCATCAAAACAGGCTCTGCGCACAATGAATCCGTGCTCATTGTACGTGTTGCGTTCTATAGCCAGCAGATTACGGCTCATGCATAACTTGCCATCCGCTGCGTGGTAGGAAGTCTCTGTGCAGTTGCCCCACTCATCTATTTGCCGTTTCAGCGTGGCATAACCACCTTGGTCATACATAGGCTTGCCTTGTGCATCCACATGGGTAAACCCCAGTAAATTGCCCTTTCCGTCATAAGTATAGCTGCGTCCGATATCCCCGAAATGGTTGCGGCAGGGTTTCTCTTGCTTATTGATGCAATGTCTGGCTGTAATGACTCCCAGCTTGGTATCAACTTCATATACCATGCCCCAGCTGCCGTCACTGTCTGCACAGGGGTGGCCGGCGCTGTTGCAGTAGTTGATTTGTGTAATATGCCCCGTGGCATTGCGCCGCACGCGGTAGCGTGTTACAGCGGTGTGCTCTCCCTCGCACTCTTGTTTGTGAGCTGCCGTAAAGTCTCCGCCTGCCGTGCGGAACGATATCCAATCATGCTTACCACCGTGTTCAAATTGCAACTCTCGCAGTATATTGCCCATATCATCCCGCCACACGTGGCGGCTTACCAGGCCTTTTTCATCATAGATAATCTCTATGGTTGCTACATCGTCATAGGGTAGGGCCGGCAGGTGTTGTGTGGTGGGCAGGCCGGCCGAGTTGCAGCATTCCACCTTGCGCAAACGCCCTTTTTGATAAGTGAAACGGTAGTGGCAAAAGCGGTGAGATACTTCTTCATCCGTCAGCTGTTGAATACCCACCGGTAGGTTATTTACCTCAATAAAACGCGCATAATTAACTACCCTGGGTGTTAGATAACGCCACGCAGCATAGCTGCCTGCACCCACCACCGCCAACGCTATCATAAGGCTGATAAGCAGAGATGCCCCGCTTCCTCCGGCTACCAATGCCAATGAGGCAAACGCTACAGCTGCTGCGAGCATGCCGCGCTGCTGTGCTGCTTTGCGCCAGCGGTCCCACAATATGCCGGGCTTAATACCCACCATGCGTGAGACTATTTGGTTGAACGTTTGCTTGTAGCCCTTGTCCAGCACATCTATCGCCAGTAAATCCAGCGCTTTCACTGCCGGGGGTATGCAGGCTGTGGCGCGTGCCCCGCCTTTCTCGCGGTAGATTACCGGTATCACGCGTGCGCGGTTTACATCCGGGTTCAGTGCTACAAAGCTCTCTACCTCCAAATCAACATAGCGCTTGCCGAATCGGTTGGGCTGGGCCGAGTTCTCAGAGCATATCACAATTAAAAATTTGGATGCCCGCAATCCCCGCATCAGCATCTCACCTAAATTGCCTTGCTCCAAATCCGTTCTGTCTCGGAAAATCGGTTGCAACTTTCGCGGTGTGCGCGGGTACTGCCTACTTAACAACACCGGTAATCGGTAGGCCTCCAAATGCCGTTGTAATTTGTTGGCAAACTTAGCATCCCTGCTGCTGTAGCTGATAAATGCAAAATACTCGTATCCCTCTAATCCACTCTCTTTCATGCGCCCCTCATTTTACACCCTCTCACCCCTCCCTGTCAACCTTATCCCGGCTGCCTCATCAGGGATTTCGTCACCTCAAATAGAGATGCCGTTTTGTGCCCTCATGGGGCGTATTTAATTTTGCAACGCTCAATTGCTGCGTCTGAAACGTTCTGAAGTTGACCTCAACAGGTCATTATGGTATACCGTTTGGGATAAGTAGCAGACGTGCGCGCCGGTTCTGAAGTTGACCTCAACAGGTCATTATGGTATATCTGTGTGTAGATGTCCATGATATTCTTTGTGTTCTGAAGTTGACCTCAACAGGTCATTATGGTATATGTATGATGACTACAGACAGCGAGGTTACGAGGTTCTGAAGTTGACCTCAACAGGTCATTATGGTATAACAGCGTTGGCAATCTTCCTGTGCTTGTTCTGGGTTCTGAAGTTGACCTCAACAGGTCATTATGGTATAGTGCTTGCTTGCGTGCTCCTGCCTGCGTGCAGGTTCTGAAGTTGACCTCAACAGGTCATTATGGTATAACAAGAACCGCAAAGAGCCGCGCAAGCTCTCCGTTCTGAAGTTGACCTCAACAGGTCATTATGGTATATCATCATGGCCAACAATATGCCGGACCAACTCGTTCTGAAGTTGACCTCAACAGGTCATTATGGTATATTGGAGGCTGAGGGCTGCGAGGTTTGAGCGCAGTTCTGAAGTTGACCTCAACAGGTCATTATGGTATAGCGGATGAGATGCCGGCCCCGCCGAAGCCAGCGTTCTGAAGTTGACCTCAACAGGTCATTATGGTATACCTACCTATTGAGGTACCTCGCGGAACAGCCGTTCTGAAGTTGACCTCAACAGGTCATTATGGTATAATTCTTTGTGAAGTGTTATTGTACAATTGGTCGTTCTGAAGTTGACCTCAACAGGTCATTATGGTATACAAGAGAATGACTTTATCGTGGTGAAACCCTTGTTCTGAAGTTGACCTCAACAGGTCATTATGGTATACTGACGCTCCTGACGGTGTGCCTGACGGGGCTGTTCTGAAGTTGACCTCAACAGGTCATTATGGTATACTTGGTGAGGTCACTAATCATCTGCAGAATCGGTTCTGAAGTTGACCTCAACAGGTCATTATGGTATACGGTTGCGAATCGTAGGACAGACCGGGGACGGTTCTGAAGTTGACCTCAACAGGTCATTATGGTATACCGGCCAGCTGAAGTTTGATTTCATTACATCGTTCTGAAGTTGACCTCAACAGGTCATTATGGTATATTGGTAACGGCTTGCATGCTGCATTGCTCAAGTTCTGAAGTTGACCTCAACAGGTCATTATGGTATACCCAGCTGTGAGACGTACGAACAGCTTGACCAGTTCTGAAGTTGACCTCAACAGGTCATTATGGTATATTGACCGGGATTCCAGACTTGCAACATAAGCTTGTTCTGAAGTTGACCTCAACAGGTCATTATGGTATAGACAAGCCCCGCTTGTATGCGCTTGTTAGTCTGTTCTGAAGTTGACCTCAACAGGTCATTATGGTATACTTACCCATGTACTTATGCAAGAAGTCATCAAGTTCTGAAGTTGACCTCAACAGGTCATTATGGTATAACGGTATGATTTTAGCATGTTTTAAAAATTAAGTTCTGAAGTTGACCTCAACAGGTCATTATGGTATAGGCCATGCTCATGGCGCAGCCGTACACCTCCGTTCTGAAGTTGACCTCAACAGGTCATTATGGTATATCCGCAAGCATGGCAACTTGCTAACACAACGGTTCTGAAGTTGACCTCAACAGGTCATTATGGTATAATATCATTGCAAGCAAGGCTTGCGTCAGTTATGTTCTGAAGTTGACCTCAACAGGTCATTATGGTATAGTCGTCGTATTCGCGACGCAGGTCGTCGTATTGTTCTGAAGTTGACCTCAACAGGTCATTATGGTATAGAAGGGGATTGTGCAGTCTTTGCAGTTTCTGGTTCTGAAGTTGACCTCAACAGGTCATTATGGTATACGGTGATCGCGCGCACGTCGTCGAGGAAATAAGTTCTGAAGTTGACCTCAACAGGTCATTATGGTATACATGAGCTGAAAGGTGAGACCGTAACGCGCCCGTTCTGAAGTTGACCTCAACAGGTCATTATGGTATAACACGTCGGGCGTGTTAAGTTGCCTTATGCATGTTCTGAAGTTGACCTCAACAGGTCATTATGGTATAAGACAGCATCCAAGTTTATGAATATCATAAGCTTGGATGCTGCATTGTTTTCACGAACTTGAATTTGAGGGGAGAAAAGCGCTACCAAAAGAGGACGAATTTAGGGAAAGGTTTGGGTGGAGGAGGGGTAGAATCTTCCCCTAAAAGGATAATTTGCTGCTCCCAAATGGCGTTTTCCATGGGGAAGAGACGGATATCACCATTGGGAACTTGCTGAGCTACGCGGCGCATGTAGCGGATGACGCGGTCTATCTCGTGGTCTTCGCCCTCAAACATGTAGAGGCTGAATTGTACGCGTTTGCCGCCCAACGCCTCGAATTCTTTGCGTAGGAGGGTTTGGTGCTTGGTTTCAGGCACATCATAAGCAAGCATCACGAGCATGGAGAGAGAACGGGCGGAAGAGGGATGTGTTTTGGGAGAGGAGGGCGCGGGTGAAAGATTCTACCACAAGGCGAATGATGGTGCGCAGGCGGAAGCGGTGGCCGGCATAGGTCCAATGGTCCTCCATCATCTCAGCAAAGCGGCCGGCCATGAACTTGATATCGTGCATTTCATCCAGATACCGCATGACATAGAGCTCTACACAGCAGCGGAAGGGTTCAATAAGGTCGCAGGCAAGGCTGGGGCGGCTGCGCCGCAGCTTGTGGATGATGCCTATACCGGGCTCTATGCCGGAGGCGATGCATTGCCACTCGATAGCATGGTAGAGGAAACCATAGCCATAGTTAAGCGCCACATTGAGGGGGCCTTGGGCTTTGCGGCGCTCTCGGGTAAATAGGTCTTGAGAAGCTGCGCGAAAATATTTAGCCCAGAAGAAGCGCGCCCATTTGGCTTCCAATCGCAAAATACGATTAAAGGAATTAGAGGCCAGTTTGGGGAGCGGCGCCAAAGCCGGCTCTAATGCCCGAACCAAGGTATGTTGATTGGCTACTTTGGTGAAAAGAATGTCTGATGCCAATTGTGTACTGTGGCGGGGCTTGAGGGTGCAGAGGCGGTAGGTGGCATCCGGGTTAACATAGCGGCAACGTGGCAGCAGGGAAGATGTGAGCCACTTTTCTGCTTGAGAATCCCAGCGAGCCATAACAACGGGGCATTGCTGTGCCGCAGCACAAAGTGCAGCCTGGCTCCACCGTGCGTGTGAAGCCAGGCATTGCAAGGACCCCAATACCTGAAGGGCGATTTTTTTGTCGCCACAATGCAGCATGCCATCTTTCAGATGCAAATCGGCATGCTCATTCATCAGGATGAGGTGGTGTATCATTGTGGGGGCGTAAGATTTAATGTTTGTGCTAATTCGCTTGCATTTTCGGGCAGGTCAAGAAGGAGGGCTTGATTTTTTGCACTTCTTTGACTTATAACTTTTCTGTCTTTTCTGACTATTGATTTAAGCTCTAATTCAGTGCTGCTTTTAATTGCAGAAATAGTTCCCCAAGTTCTTATAACAGACGGATATTCAAGCATATCAATATGTTCGGTGTTTTTGCGGAGCTTTTCGATGTATTTTGCATCTACCTCAAAATCAAGCAAAAAGACGTCACCTTTTCGGAATTGCCCTACTTTAACGGCATGCGGCGGTAGTTTGCCGCAAATCATATCGTGCAAGTCATGGGCTTTCTTTTTAGCCAAGAGATCCAGCAGATACTTGGGAGCATTTTTCGTGCCTCGCCAAGGCAGCCCCATGCGTTTGATACCGGCGAGTGCCGCGGCGGTGGGAATAAGTTTTTTATAATACTCCCATTGTTGTTTCTTCGGGTTCCAGCCGAGCCAGAGCTCGAGCCTGTCATTGGAAGCCGAGAGGGAGCGCAGTTGGTCAAAGGCACCTTGCGGGGTAATGATACCATTCCACCCGAGGGGAGAATTATCCAAGTTGCCCTTGCTGCCGAATTTCCATATATTTTTAATGGGTGTGCCGTTATTGAGCTTGAGCGGTTTGGGGGTGGCATTTTTATCTGCTTTGGTGGCCGCTTGGCAATCTACAAGCCAAGCCTCCAGTTTTTTCTCGCCGGGTATATCTTTAGAGGGGATACCCATTTTAACGAGAATATCAAACAATTCTTTGGCAGATTTGACTTTATCGGGGGTGAGCGGGGTGCGCTGGTTGGTGTGCCCTGCTTCATTAACGCTCCAGAAAGTGCTGTCACCCAAAGATTTGCATTTACTGCGGCTGTTGATTTTTTCAATGGGGCACTCCTCTCCATCATGTTTCAGGGCATAGAAATCGGGCGTGTTGAGACCTTGCAAACACATGAGGTTACGGTTTTTGCCTTGCAGTTCCGTTTGGAAGATTCCGCGGTAAAGCACATCATTCATGCCATCGGGAGGGAGACACGTCATGACGGCAGCGTCAATACGGTGGTGGCGGTTGTCGGAGCGATCTTTTACGTAATCTTGCCACAAGAAACTGCGGCGGGCTGCTGCGGTATATACACCGCAGGGGGTGCCGAGCTTGGTGCGGATGGCTTCGGCATCTCCGGCAATCCCCATCCAAATGCAGACCAAGCGGCGGAGCTCGCGCGCCAGCTGCGCTGTGCGGGTGGTATTGTTGAAATCCGGGAAGGAGGCTTCACTATTCGGCGTGAACTTGAACAGGTATATCTTATCATCTCCCCATTTGAATTGAGAGATTTGCTTGAGCATAGCCTCCCATGAGAGCCAGCCGGGGATGGATGCTTGTGAGGCCTCTGCCGGAGTTCTGTTGCCCATAGCTTGGTTGATTTCTGCCGTGGTGAGAACGAGATTATCGGCCATGTAAAGCCCGCCGCGGGAATCCGGATAAAGATGAGCCAACTGTAATTTGGCGGTGAACAAATCTTGAGGTTGAAGCTCTGTGCCGGTAAAGGGACATTTAGCCGGAGTAGTGGGGGAACCGCCTTGCTCGGAGAAAAGGCGCATACGCAGGAAGTCTGCGTGAGAGCAGTTGGATTTACCGTAGGCTGCTGCGAGTTTTTCTCGTTTTTTGCGATTTTCCTTTTGTTTGTCCTGAATTTCTTTGGCTTTGTCTGAGTTGATGGCTGCGTCCCTGATTGTTTCTACAACACAATAGTCGGGCGCGGTTTTACCGCCGAGTTTTTCTTTTATCTTCTCGGATAGGAAGAGTCTCTGCAGGAATCCTTGAGTGGCAAATTGCGCAGGTTCGTTGTGTTTCGGTTTGGTAAGTGTGCCCAGCAAGGTGCGAACCTGCGGATAAATGCCACCACAGGCGTCGATTTCAGCGCGCCGGGTATAAAGCCCACTGTCTTTTTTCCACTCCTCCATAGAATCTGCGTTGTAGCGTGTGCCGTTTTGAGTAGCTGCATTGACCATAGCACGGGCTGCAGAAGCGGACATGGACGCGCGACCATGGCGTTTGTTAGAGGGAGGTGAAACAATATCTTTAAGCTGTTCAATTTGGGCATCATTCCATTCATTCTTTTTAGGAAGCGCGAGGCCGAGCGTTTTTAAGGCTGTTTCGAATTTCTTTTTGGCGTCAAGCCACTTGGTGCCGTCTGTTTCTGTGGCGAGCATGAGTGCTTGAATTGCGGCATCCGGGAGCTTGCTGCGGAATGGAGGCAAAGCACCGGCTTGCAATTCAAAAGTGCGCGTGGAGACGAAATCTACCAATTTCCAACGGCGAATATCGGTGTGGCCGGTAACTCCGCATTTCTCGGCAGGTAAATCCAGCCACTCGCAGTAGGGGCATTGCTTGACCTTTTTATTGAAATGACGGGTGGCTTCTTTGGGTGTTTTGCGGTTGTAATGGAAGATGGCATGCTGCTTATCCTCCCATGTTTCGCAAGGGCGGAAGAGCGCTTTGGTAAATCCCTCGGGGTCTGTAATTAAATCTTCATGGCGTTGGATGATGGTGCAGAGATGCTCCTTGACGTGTGAACGTGGATAATTTTTGCCACGCGCTTTTCTTTCATTAAGCTTACCTTTCGCGTAGAGTGTTAACATTGCAGGGATGCCCTCTTTTTCTGCAAGGGCATGGCGACTGTGTACCAAGTTAATCCATTCATCTGCTTTGTCAGGTTTCAGTTCTTTATTGTTGAATAAGAGAGCCGGGGTGATTTCTATCAACATTTTTTCCAACGCTTCATCAACATAGGCTGATTCTATCCACTTTTTGGCATCGGTGTAGTTCATTCCTTCTCCCCAAGGCATTTCGATTGTGCCTATTTCATGCCCCTGTGAGGAATCATCATCTACCATAGCAAAATAATCATAGCCTCTCCGGAGTACGCAGGAGCGAATACAGATGGACAGTGCCTCTTTAGATGCTAACTTGCCATGGATGGCCCGATAACGCAGTTTAAAGGGGTCGGAGCGAGACATAATGTCATCATCTACCCAGGGCAAATAGTGCTTTTTGAATAGTTCTTGGAGTCGGCGCATGCGCGTTTTGCGATTTTTGCGCGCGTGACGAGACGCACGGAATGCTCTGCGCTCTGCTAATGCTTTGGATTCCGGTAAATCGACAAGAAGTGTTTTGGAATATACCCAATTTTGCCCTTTACGGATGGTGATACCGATGCCTTCGATGCCAATATCGAGCCCAAGTACTACGGTGTCAGGAGCAAAGAAGTTGTGAGAGTTCCAATGCTGGAGAGCTGCCTGTTTATAATGCTCTGATGTTTCAGGAGAGTTGGTGTTCATGATTTTATGCTATGGGTTTGTCTTGTTGAGACCTTCAGATGTGCGAAATAGCTCGCAATCGTTTTTATCCTACCACAAGTTAGCGTGCTGTCAATTCAGAAACGCGATTAATTTTGAAAATGGAAAAAGAAGGGAAAAAATGAATTTTCTGCTTGCTAAGGGGTGAATTTGGTGTTAAATTAAAGCCACTTCAGAACCAGCACTCGTGGAGGCCATTAGGGCAGGCGTAGGAGAGCGCTTATTCCACGGCAAAAGTGTGACTCCATACATACCCCCGCTTGTCGGGGGTTAATTTTTTGGGGGGTAGCGGGTAAATTTTTGATAGGCGCTTGACAGTAGAGGGGGAGGTGGGTAGAATGGTAGAGTAAACGAAAGGAGTAATACCATGATAGATTTTAAGAATGGGAGTTTGTTTAAGTTGTCGCCGGTGGATGCAGATAAGGTAGAGGGCCGAGTGGGGCCGCTGCTGGTGGATGGGGAGCGAATTGAGGCGGCATTTAAGGCGATACGCGATAGTGTGGTGTTTACCAATAAGCGTGTGATAGCCATCAATGTGCAGGGTATTATGGGCAAGAAGGTGGATTTTACCTCATTGCCGTATAGCAAGGTGCAGGCGTACTCTATTGAGACGGCGGGCACGTTTGATTTTGACAGCGAGCTGGATCTGTTTTTCAGCGGGATAGGCAAGGTGCGGTTTGAGCTGAAGGGCAGTTATGATATTGTGGGGCTGAGCAAGCTGATTGCCGGGTATATTTTGTAACAAGTGTCCCCCCGCAGCGGGGAGGGCGCCCTGAAATCGCAGCGCCGGACATGTGTGCGGCACTCTGTGGGTGAAGAACGGTTGGGGGGATAATTCTGAGCCCTCCGTCGGGTGGGCGAAGTTTAATTGACCAAAGGGAAGTTTCACTAACTTGGTCCGCAAGGGCAAAGTTATTACAGACTGAATCTCTTTTGCGGCGATAGCCGCCATTAATCTTCCATACAGAAAGTCACCGTAGCTATCGCTGCGGCGTGACGAGGCTTTTTTTAATCCTCGCCTATACGGCTCGTCAGCGAAACTTCCGGTACACCTGTCAATGAAAGAGGAAGAACTGCTAGCGCAGTAGGTGAAGAACGGCCTTGTGGCCGTATGTGAAGAACTGCTTGCGCTGTGGGTGAAGATTGGCCTGATGGCGCCTGTGAAGAACGGCTGCTTGTGCAGTGTAAGAAAAAAACCTCGCGCAGTGGAGCGCGAGGTTTTTTTGTAAAGAGGGTCTTAAGCGGCTGTGAGAAAGCCGGTTGGGGAGCATTAGCGCTTGCTGAACTGGAAGCGCTTGCGGGCGCCGGGGCGACCGGCCTTCTTGCGCTCCTTCATGCGGGAGTCACGAGTGAGGAGGCCCTGCTCGCGGAGAGCGGAGCGGAACTCTTCGTTAAGCATGACAAGGGAGCGAGCAATGGCAAGGCTCATAGCACCGGTCTGGCCGTGGATACCACCACCCTTGGAAACGATGCGAACATCGTACTTCTTCATGGTGTTGGTGGCATAGAAGGGCTGCAGGACGACGTTCTGGAGAGCGTCGGTGGGGAGGTACTCCTCAAAGCTGCGGCGGTTGATGGTAATCTTGCCGGACTTACCTTCCTCAACGGGGGTGAGCCAAGCGTGGGCGATAGCCTCCTTGCGGCGGCCGGTAGCGTTGTAAGGGGTGGTAGACATGGTTTATAAAGAGGTTAGGCGATTGTAACGGCTTCCGGGGTCTGGGCGGCGTGGGGGTGCTCAGCACCGGCGTACACCTTGAGGCGAACAGCCTGGGCGCGGCCCTGACGGGTGTGGGGAACCATGCCGAGGATGGCATGCTCAACAATCTGCTCCGGGTGGTTGCGGCGGAGCTTGGCGGGGGTTGTTACAACCTGGTTGCCAACGTAGCCGGTGTAGCGGGTGTAAATCTTAGCGCGCTCTTTGTTGCCGGTGAAGATGGCTTTGTCAGCGTTCACAACGATGACGTAGTCACCGCAGTCAACGTGGGGCGTAAAGATAGTCTTGTTCTTTCCACGCAGCAAGTTAGCGGCCTGAACGGCGAGCTGACCGACAACCACGTTGGCGGCGTCGATCACATACCACTTGCGCTCAATATCCTGGGCTTTGGCAGAGAAGGTTTTCATAATTGCTATATTTGTTCCTGTTTAGGCTTTCGCCGGTCGACCCTCCTAGGTCGGGGTGAGGGATTCTACTCCTATTTTCTGCATCTGTCAACCGCTTTTTGCGTTTTAGGGGCTTTTTTTTCGGAATTTTTCGGGAATTTGATAAAAAGCGCTTGCAAAGTAGGCGTTTGCCCATTAAACTATGTGCGCGGCGCGTGTGTATGACACGGCCACTTCATAACAAGAATTAACAGATAATGGCAAATCCCCAAAACAATCGCGGCGGTAAGCCGCAGCAGCAGCGTAGCAACAATGGTTCCCGCCCGGGAAGTAACAATAACGGCCGCGATAACAGCCGTGGCGGCGCCCGCCCGTCTTCTGCCCCTGTAAAGCCCAAGAAGGTTGTGGTAGAGGAGGATAGCGAGAAGGAGATTGAGATGGAGGGTGTGGTGTCTGCCGTGTTGGCCGGCACGATGTTCCGTGTGAAGGTGGCCAGTGGGCATGAGTTCTTGGCTCATATATCGGGCAAGATGCGCAAGCGCTTCATCCGCCTGGTGGTGGGTGACCGCGTGAAGATTGAGGTATCCCCCTACGATATGACGAAGGCTCGCATTACCTTCCGATTGAACTGATTTGCATTGACTGGTTACAAGTTACGATTGACAAGTTAACTGAGAGAGGCGAGCAAGGCTCGCCGGTTTGGCCCGCAGCCTTTACAGACTGCGGGTTATTTTTATTGACGAGGTACGGAGTACGATGGACCCGTCTTCGGCAAGCCTACGCCGAGGCAGGCAAAGTATTAGGGCATTGACGAGGTACGGAGTACGATGGATGAAGTTTTTTAGAGAGGCGAGCGGGGCTCGCCGGTTTGGGCCGCAGCCTTTGCAGACTGCGGGTTATTTTTATTGACGAAGTACGGAGTACGATTGACCCGTCTTCGGCAAGCCTACGCCGAGGCAGGCAAAGTATTAAGGCATTGACCGGTTACAAGTTACGATTGACTAGTTAATCAGAGAGGCGAGCTGAAGCTCGCGAGATTGGGTCGCAGCCTTGACAGACTGCGGCTTATTTTTATTGACGAGGTGCGGAGTACGATGGATGAAGTTTTTTTGTGGGGCGGTGGGGAAATTGGGTGGATTTTGAAATTTAGACTTGCGTTGGGGGTGGGAAAGGCTATAATGTTACTATGATTTTGAAGAGGATAGTACGGTTTTACATAGAGGGGTTCCGGGGGATGACGCTGGGGCGTACTTTGTGGTGTATTATTCTGATCAAATTATTTATCATGTTTGCGGTGCTGAAGGCATTTTTCTTTCCGTCGTATCTCAAGGGGGATGCCGGGGAGAAGAGTGAGGCTGTATCAACGGAGTTGACGGCACGCAAGGTAAGTGAATAAAAACCTGTAATACGAAAATGGAAGCAATAGACACCTCTCTGGTAGATTGGTCGCGCGCGCAATTTGCGCTGACGGCGATGTACCACTGGCTGTTCGTGCCGCTGACGCTGGGTTTGGGCGTGGTGATGGCAATTATGGAGACGCTGTATGTGCGAACGGGGCGAGAGTTCTGGAAGCAGACGGCCAAGTTCTGGATGAAGCTCTTCGGTATCAATTTTGCCATGGGTGTGGCAACGGGGATTATCTTGGAGTTTGAGTTCGGTACGAACTGGAGCAATTACAGTTGGTTTGTGGGGGATATCTTCGGGGCGCCGCTGGCCATAGAGGGTATATTGGCGTTCTTTATGGAGAGTACCTTTATTGCGGTGATGTATTTTGGGTGGAACAAGGTGAGCAAGCGTGCGCACTTGGCTTCTACTTGGCTGACGATTGTGGGTGCTACGATATCTGCCTGGTGGATTTTGGTGGCCAATGCATGGATGCAGCACCCGGTGGGGATGGAGTTTAACCCGGATACGGTGCGTAATGAGATGGTGGATTTTGTGGCGGTGGCGTTTAACGGCGGGGCCGTGGTGAAGTTCTGCCACACGGTGGCGTCCTCTTGGGTGCTGGGCTGTGTGTTTGTGGTGGGGGTGAGTTGCTGGTATTTACTGCGCGGGCGGCACAAGGAGTTTGCGCATGCCAGTATTAGGGTGGCGGCCTGGTTCGGGCTGGTGGCTGCCTTGCTTACGGCGTATACCGGGCACCACAGCGGGCGCATTATTGCAGAGCAGCAGCCTATGAAGTTGGCGGCGGCTGAGGGCCTGTATGAGGGTGGCCATGGCCAAGGGCTGGTGCTGGCGGGTGTGCTGCGCCCCGGGGTGGATTGGGCTGCGCCTACGCAGGAGGATAAGATGCTGCTCAATATTGAGATGCCCTATGCGTTGTCGCTTCTTGCCACGCATGAGGCGGAGGGCTATGTGCCCGGGATTCGCAATATTTTGGAGGGTGGCTATACCCTGCCGGATGGCAGCAAGGCGCTCTCAGCTGAGGAGAAAATGCTGCGTGGCCGCATGGCGATTGAGGCGCTGGCGGCTTACCGAGATGCCGAGGATGAGGAGGACAAGGCTGCGGCCCTTAAGGCTCTGCGCGAGAATTTTGATTATTTCGGCTATGGGTATTTGAAGGAGCCAGCGGATTTGGTGCCGTCTGTGCCGCTGACGTTCTACAGTTTCCGCATCATGGTGATGCTGGGCGGGTATTTTATTGTGTTGTTTGCGGGGCTGCTGGTGCTGCGCCACCGGGTGGAGAAGTGGAGGCTTGTGCAGTGGGGTGTGGTGTTGACCATACCGCTGGCGTGGTTGGCCAGCCAAGCCGGCTGGGTGGTGGCCGAGGTGGGGCGCCAGCCGTGGGCCATACAAGGGCTGTTGCCCAATGTGGCGGCCATTTCTCGCTTGGAGACGGGCTCTGTGCAGACGACGTTCTTTATTTTCTTGGTGCTCTTTACCCTGTTGCTGGTGGCAGAGTTGGGTATTATGGGCAAAGCCATAGCCACCGGCCCCGAAACCGATAAATCTGCTGCTTGATTATGGACGATATTGCATTATTACAACACTATTGGTGGTTCTTGGTGTCTTTGCTGGGGGCGTTGCTGGTGTTCCTGATGTTTGTACAGGGCGGGCAGTCTCTTATATGGACGCTGGGTAAGACGGAGGAGCACCGCCGCATGTTACTGCTGGCAACGGGGCGCAAGTGGGAGCTTACGTTTACGACGCTGGTGACGTTCGGTGGGGCGTTTTTTGCGTCGTTCCCGCTGTTTTACAGCACAAGTTTCGGTGGGGCGTATTGGGTGTGGGTGCTGATATTGCTTTGCTTTGTGTTGCAAGCGGTGTCGTACGAGTTCCAGCTCAAGCGCAAGAATTTGTTGGGTACCACGACCTACCGTGTGTTTTTGCTGCTTAACGGTATTTTGGGGCCGTTGCTGATAGGTACGGCTGTGGGCACCTTCTTTACTGGGGCTGAGTTTGTGGTGAATAAGGCGGCCATTGCCAGCCCGAGCATGCCGGTGATTTCCTCTTGGGCTAACCCGCTGCATGGGCTGGAGGCGGCCTTTGTGCCGGCTAACCTGCTGCTGGGTATCAGTGTGCTGCTGCTTACCCGTGTGCTGGCGTGCTTGTATTTTGCCGAAAATATAGCGGATGAACCGTTGCGTGCGGCTTGCCGCAAGCGCTTGGTGATGGAGAGTGGTTTTTTCTTGCTCTTTTTCCTGACCTGGCTGGTGCAGTGGCTGTGCTCTGCCGGTTTTGCGGTGACTGAGGCGGGGACTGTGTGCCTAGAGCCCTATAAGTACCTGCACAATTTGCAAGCTATGCCTGCGGTGACGGCTGTGTTGCTGGTGGGGGTGCTGATGGTGGTGGGCGGTATGCTGAAAGGGGCGTTGGGGTGGAAGTATGCGTTTTGGCTGGCCGGGCCGGGGAGTGTGCTGGTGGTGCTGGCGCTGCTGCTGTGTGCCGGGTGGAATGATACGGCCTATTACCCCTCGGTGGCAGATTTGCAGAGCTCTCTTACGATTGCCAACAGCAGCTCAGGCCTGTTTACGCTTAAAACGATGACGTATGTCTCTTTCATTATCCCCTTTGTGATTGCCTATATTGCATGGGCATGGCGTGCGCTGGATAGCGAGCCGATTACCGTAGAGGAGACGGATGAGCATTAAATGCTCTGCGTATGAGAAGCAGGGATATTGCGGGTGCTGCCGGTGCCCCGCGATATCCCTGCGCTGCGCGCGCGGTGTGTTTGTTTTTTGCGGCCCGTTTGATGGGGTAAATGGGGTGCCTAATGTGAAAATTGCTTGCAATGGCGGGGGTAAACTGTTACAATAAGGGCATGAAATTCTTTGTCATTGCCGGTGAGAAGAGTGGTGATAAACAGGGGGCTCTTGTGATGCAGGAGCTGATGAGCCGCTGCCCCGATATTCAGTTTGAAGGTTTGGGCGGTAACAGGATGCATGCTCTTGCCCCTGCGGTGGAGGATTGGGCAGACCAAGCTGCCGTGATTGGTGTGGTAGAGGTGCTGAAACATGCGCGTTTCTTTGTGCGCCGCCTCAAGGAGATGACGGAGCGTATTGTGGCCGAGCAGCCGGATTGCCTGCTGCTGATTGATTATCCCGGGTTTAACCAGCGCCTTGCCGAGCGTGTGCACAAGTTGTGCCCCAAGACAAAGATTGCGTGGTTTATTGCGCCGATGGTGTGGGCTTGGCACAAGGGCCGTATACCTAAGCTGGCACGTGTGCTTGACCTTATGATGTGCACGTTCCCCATTGAGAAGCCGCTGTTTGAGCAGGCCGGGTTGCGCACGGAGTTTGTGGGCCACCCCTTGGTGGATGATATTTTGGCGACTCGCCGTGTGGGGGTGCGTGAGAAGGGGCTTATAGGCCTTTTCCCCGGCAGCCGCAGCCGCGAGATTGAGAAGCACTTCCCGATTTTCTTGGATGTGGTGAAGGCGCTGCAGACGCAACACCCCGAGTGGCGCTTTGAAACGGCTGCCAGCTCAGAGAAGTTGGCCGAGCGCATGCGCCGCATGGTGCGCCATGCCCGCATACCCGCCGAGGTGGTCAATATTCAGCTGGGTAGCTACCATGATTTGATGGACCGCGCGGAGGCTGCGTTGGTGACATCGGGCACGGCTACGCTGGAGGCTGCGCTGCATGAGCTGCCCTTTGCGCTGGTATACAAGGTGTCTTGGGGTACTTATTTGCTGGGCCGCATGCTGCTAACGATTAAATACATTGGCATGGTGAATATTTTGATTGATAAGCCTGTGACCAAGGAGCTGATTCAGGGTGATTTCAATGTGCAGAATTGCATTGCCGAGCTTGAGAAGCTGACCACCCCCGAAACCCGCGAGCAGGTGCTGGCCGGTATGAAGGAGTCTATGGACCTTTTGGGCCACGGCGGTGCTGCCGGTAAGGCTGCCGATGCGCTGATGTCATTGTTTGATTGACGAGTTACAAGTTACGATTGACCCGTCTTCGGCAAGCCTACGCCGTGGCAGGCAAAGTATTAGGGCATTGACCGGTTACAAGTTACGATTGACAAGTTAACTGAGAGAGGCGAGCGGGGCTCGCAAGATTTGGGCCGCAGCCTTTACAGACTGCGGTCTATTTTTTTTGAGGGGGGCAGGAAAGAGTTAAGCCGCAGTCGGGTGAGGACTGCGGCTTGTTGAAAGGGGGGCGCTTTGGGGGCATCAGCTGCGTGATTTGATGCCCATGAGCATTTGCGAATTGGTGGCAAACTTTTTCAGGAAGAAAAGCAGGCGCTCCATAGCCTCCGGCGGGCGGTGGCCGGCGAGTGCGCGGCGGATGATATGGATTTTCTCTTTCTGCCACTCGGGGAGGATGAGTTCTTCTCGGCGGGTGCCGCTGCGCAGGATATCTACGGCGGGGTAGATATACATCTCTGCAATACGGCGGTTGAGCACGAGCTCCATGTTACCGGTGCCTTTGAACTCTTGGAAGATGAGTTCATCCATACGGGAGTTGGTCTCAATGAGGGCCGTGGCCAATATGGTGAGGGAGCCGGCGGTGCGGGTGTTGCGCGCTGCTGCAAAGAGGCGGCGCGGGGT
>JAFYUT010000100.1 GCA_017549485.1 Akkermansia sp. | reverse complement strand
TGGTCATGGGTGGGGGCAATGATAAATCCGGCTCCGTGGGCGGATTTGTGCAGAACCTTGTTACCGGCACCTTGCCGCTGCATGAGCTAGCCTCCAGCGTAGGGGTAGAGTTGCCCTCTTATCTCGGCAAACCCGCTGTAGAAGAGGCCTCTTCTACAACTCCCCAAGCATAAGGCTTTGCCTATATTATTTCCGCCCCCTCTGCAAAAAAATGCAGCGGGGGCATTTTTTTTTGAAAGATTTTCTTGAAAAGAGCCGTACATATTGTAGAGTGTTTTTAAGTGATGAAATTTTGAATAAAATCTTCTTCAGGTGTGTCTATAAGTTATCGCTGTTAAGTCTCTCTTTACCATGAAAATCCTATTCTCCATTTTATTATCATCGTTGGCGTTGTCTATGGTAGAGGCTGCGCCGCAATTCTCTCTTGCAGATGGGCGGGTGCCTTTTGAGGCTCGTGTTGAAGCGCATGAGCGTTTGTCTGAAATTCTCAAGGCTGACAGTGCGGAGGTTCCGGCAGATATTTTGGCATGTACGCGTGCCGTATGTAAGCACCCGGTTACCACCACTAGGCGAAAAGGTAAGTCCTCATTTTTTGAAGGGCGTGTAGAAAACGGCGCTTTGCTGCGTGCGGCGGCTCGCTACAATGCCGTTAATACCATCAACTGGTTGCTCAAAGAACGCAAGGCTGACCCCAACGATATGATGTGGGATAACTACGGTAGCCCTCTCAGCGATGAGGTGTCGGCTCTGCATATTGCGGCACAATACGGCGCACTTAAGGCGGCTGAAGCGTTGTTGGCTGCCGGTGCGAATCCGAATGCTATTGATAAAAACGGCAATACTCCCCTGATATCCGTTGCTATATCCACCGAAGACGAACAAGTTGCAGCGTCGATGGTGGAGCTGTTGTTGAAGCACGGTGCAGACCCCGCCCGCCGTAATTATGAAGGAAAAAACGCGGCCGATTATCGCCCCTTGCAATCCGTAGGAAATCTTTTGGCGTGGAATGGTGTGTTCATGACCTGTGGTAATGAGCGCACCCTGAACTTCAATCGGCTGAACCTGCATGCCGTGACTTTTGGCAGTGGTGAATGGAACTTGCGCCAAGCCTTGTTGACCGGGGATGTTGATGGGGTTCAATCTTGGATAGAAGCGGGGGTAGATGTCAATGGGGTGGATGAATACGGTAATGCGCCTTTGTTGTTGGCGGTGCGCACCGGCAATGCGGATATGGTGCGCTTGCTGATGCGCCATGGGGCAGAGTTCCCCTCATACGGCTCCGCGCATTATTTTCGGTGGATGTATTCTGTGGTGTTGTGCGGTAATCCGGATATCTTGGATTTAGTGCCTTATTACGAGCCGAAGTACGGTGTGGCGGAAAGCCCGTTTTTGGTAGCCCTGCGTGGCAATTGCGGGGTAGAGATGGCCGCCGCTTTGTTGGAGCGCGGGGCTAATGCCGAGGCTCGCTCTTTATATTCGGGGCGGGAGTGCACTTGCCTTCAAATTGTAAGGCTCTACACCAAAGACGCCGAAATCGAGCGTTTATTAAAAACACACTTGCAAGATTGGTCTTTGGCGGATGAGGCCGATGCCTTGCAGGATTATTTGACACTTCCCGGGTTCTTTGCCATTGATAAACGCGGGAGTTTTGACTGCACCCCCTATGCGCTTTTCTGTGAGGAGAAGAATGAGGATGCTGCCGATGCTTTGTTGGCGGCCGGTGCAGATGCAGCTTCGGTACGTCTCCGTCGCAACCCCAAAACAAAGCAGCTTGAGTATGGCCAAGCCCCCGCGGTGCAGGATGATACTGTGTTTACCAAACAAACTTTTCATGCCATAGAGCAGAATGATACCGCCTATTTTATGGCCATGGCCAGTGCAGACCTCAACCGCCATTTCTATCCCGTAACCTGCGCCGCCTGTGAGTTTGACCCGGGCCCGGGTAATGGCCGTTACTATATGGGGGCTGCATTGCGTTTTGCTGCAGCGGCGGGTAAAACGGATATCGTGCGTATTTTGATTGCACGGCGCGCAGATTTGGAAGAAGCAGATGTTTTCGGCAAAACCGCCATTGTTCAAGCCGCCGCCAATGGGCATGTGGAATGCGTGCGCCTGTTGCTCAACGCCGGTGCGGCGCAACATGGGCGCGCTCTGCAAATGGCTGCGCTCTGTGGGCAGCACGCGGTGGTAGATTACTTGCTCAGCCGCGGGGTTCGCCCCGGTTTGGCTCCCGAATATGCGCTGATGAGCGATAACCCGCACGCGGGGCTGCTTGCCCAGCGCAAGCCCGATGCTGATGTTGCTCTCGGCCTTGCCGTGCAGTTGGATTATCCCCAAGCCGTCCAACGCCTTATAGCGGCGGGCGCCAATGTGAACCGCCCCAACTTCTTCCCCTTGCATGAGAGCTTTGAGGCAGATGTGCTCAAGGTGTTGGTAGAAGCCGGGGCTGATGCCAATCGAAAAAATAAGGACGGTCTAACACCTCTGGAATACCACCGGAAAAATGGTAGCAATGCTGCCGTGGAGTATCTGGAATCTGTAACCCGATAATGAATATGAAAATTTCATACCTTTGTCTGTTGCCCGCCGTTGTTGCACCTTTGTTATGTGCAGAGCACGCCTTGTGTGCTGCCGAGGATTTTAACCGTGATGCCGTGGCTGATTATTTGCGCGCTCGGGGTGTTGAAATGCCTTCGCTGAGCGAGTCAGAGCTTGCCGAGTTATCGCAACGCACTCCCACGGGGGAAACAGAATTGATGCGAGCCGTGGCTGCGGGGGATACGGAGCGCGTGGCTTTCATTTTGATATATGCCCCACAGCTGGTAAACCTGCAAAATGCTTATGGTTACACGGCTTTAATGCAAGCAGAATCCGCAGAAATGGTGAATCTGTTGCTGGCTTTCGGTGCCGATGCCGGTATGAAAAATGACCTTGGCTGCACAGCTTTGGATGTGGCTTGTCAAGCGGGGCGCGCAGGTGTCGTAGAGGCCTTGGTGGCAGCCAAAGCACCTATCGGCCTCCCATATTCGGTATTGCGTTATGCCTGCGCAGAGGGCGATGTTGCGCTTGCTCGCCGTGTTTTGTCGGAGGGTGGGGTGGATGTAAATGCCCGTGTTGACGGGGATGCATCTTTGCTAGCTTTGGCGGTAAAAGCCCAATCAGAAGAGCAGGTTCAACTGCTGTTGGAACATGGGGCAAAGCCCAAAGGCTCGGGAGCGTTGCGGGTGGCCGTGCAGACAGATCAACCTCAGTTGGTTCGCCTGTTCATGGAGCATGAACACCTGTGCCCGCCTTCAGCGCGCAACCCTCGTCAAGGCGTTTCGGTACAAGATAAGCTCAATGCTCTGCTTCATGCCGCTTGCCGTTACAATGCCCCGAAAACGGTAAAAATGGTGTTGGAAATGGGGGCGGATGCCAATGATACGCGCATGACCTCCTATGGCCATTTTGCCACGGGCAATACTCCCTTGCATGATGCGGCGCGTGGCTCTGAGGAAATCCTCAAACTGTTGTTGGCCGGCGGGGCTGATATCAATGCCCGCAATGCAAAGGGGAATACTCCCCTGATGCTGTCATTGGCGTTTACGGGGGCGGAGCCCGTTTCCATTCCGGAAGAAAATGCCCTTTTCTTGTTAGACTCAGGGGCAGATGCATCAATCCAAAACAATGCCGGAGAAAATGCGGCAGATATAGCTTGGTATGCGCCACATAAGCAAGCTTTGGCTCGTGCCGGGGTGCAGAAAACGCCCTTTGAACATCCTTTGGCAGATGCTGTTTTTAATGAAGATGTGCATAAAGTTCGCCGCTTGTTGGCAGCAGGTGCTGAACCTGATAAACCGTTGCGCAGCGGCAGTACTTTGTTGCAAGTATTATCAGCTGAGTCTATACATGATGATGCCGTGGAGAATGAGATATTCCGTTTATTAGTGCAGGCCGGGGCTCGGTTGGATGATGATGTGTTTTTGCATCTTTGCGGTTGGGGTAGTGTAACCATGTTGCAGGCCATGCTGGAGGCCGGGTTCCCCATTCAGCCAAGAGGTATAGCCACATACGAATACTTGCATAAAGCCCTGCACGGGCACCAGCCTCATTGTGCGCTTCCGTTGTTGCTGCAAGCGGGGGCAGATATTAATGTGGAAGATGAGCGCGGCTATACCCTGCTGATAGACTTAGCTATGTCAGATTATTTCATCGACCGTAATCTCACCGAGCTGCTCAAACATCAGCCCAATCTCGAAGCAACCATTCAAGGCAGCACCGCAGAGTGGAACGGCCTCACCGCCCTCGGCGTATGCGTGAAAAAAGGTAACTTGGCTATGGCGTATCAACTCCTCCTTGCCGGGGCAAAGGCTACCCCCCAGCAGCAAGTGCAGGTTATCTTCTTCCATGTTCTGCGGGAGCACCCCGAGCAAGCAGAAATGATGCTCACCCGTTACGGCGCCTCACCTACCGCGCCGGAGCCTGCCAGCGGTCTCTCTCCCATTGAGCTTGCCCATCGCTCCGGTAATGAGGCTCTCGTGTCCTTGCTCATGGCTGCCACTTGTAATCCCTGAATTTGTTCAATAGATGATGAAAATTGTACAATATATCATGTTGCCGTTATTGCTGATTCCTGCATTGGTGCAGGCAGAGGTGAGTGATTCCGCATTGTTTGACATCAGCGGGACTCAAGTGGCAGAGGTGCAGAAAGCCGCGGATTTGATAGCGAGCGGCGCAGATGTGAATGCGAGAGATGCAGCGGGGAATACGCCGCTCATGGTCGCTTCTGCACATGTAGCGAGAAATGGCTATGCAGATGAAGTATGGCGAGCGCTGCTGAACATCTATGTGGCAGCCGGTGCCGATTTGAAAGCCCGCAACAATGCGGGGCTTAATGCAGCTGAGCTTTGTGCGTATGCGTGGGGCCCATTTAATGCAAATGTTGCGCAAGAGTTGATGTCGCGCGGTGTTGAGATGCGCCCCGTTTACCGATTGTTGTATGCCTGCCGTACGGGAAACGCAGCAGCGGTAACGGCTGCACTGGCAGCCGGGGCAGATGCCGATGTGCACCACGCGCTGCCATTAAAATTAAGTATGGAGCCCGGAACCTTGAGCCGCCCGAACCAAGATGCCGTGGTTGCTGCATTGTTGGAGGGCGGCGCGAACCCGAACGCAGATGCTCCCGCTGTGCTTCATTGTGCCGTGCATTCTCGCCGTGCTCAAACGTTGGCATCTCTGTTTGCCCACGGGCTGGATTTATCTCTTTGCTCTTCTTCTGATATTGCGGATGCGTTGGGCTATTTATGGTTACAGGAAGAAGAGTTTCCCAAGCTGTGTTTTGATATCCTGATTCGCAATGGGGCTGATGTGAATGCGTATCGGCAGCAACCCGGTAAAGTTGTGCGTGAGCCCTTGTTGCATTTGGCGGTGCGTTATCAGGGCGCTGCCGAGGTGTCTCGCCTGCTGGAGTTGGGGGCAGACCCAACGTTGACCGATGAACACGGCAGAACCTCGCTCGCTTTGGCGCGTGAGCTGAAGCGGTATGATCTTATACCTTTATTGGAGACCGCTGAAAACTGATTTTTTTCAAAAAAATCATCAATTTTTGAAAGATAGTCGCCGTTTGAGTCGTACATATTATAGAACCCATTTTTCGGCATGAAATACACACCGTTTATCATGATGCTGGTGCTTTTGGCTGCCATGGTTGCACCCGCAGAGCAGGATGTCCATTCCCGCGATGCGCAGGGGCGTACTCCCCTGATGTTGGCTGTGGAGCAAAGTTGGCACGAATACCCACGCACTGCGGATAAAGTATGTGCGTTGATTGCTGCCGGGGCAGATGTGAATGCGCGCGACAACGAGGGGAACACCGCGCTCATGCTCGCGCCCTCCATTGCCTATTTCAACCATGAGCAGCAAAGCGGCTTGCCCATTATCAAAGCATTGGTAGAGGCCGGGGCAGATGTGCTTGCCCGCAATGCCGATGGCATGAACCTGCTGGAGATGGCCGTTTGCCAAAAAGAGATGGCAGACCCCGCCGTGGTGGAGTATTTGCGTTCTCTGGGGCTGGAGCTGTCGCTCAACGGCCGTTTGGCGGCGGCTTGCGCGGAAAACGATGTTCCTGCGGTGAAAGAGTGCTTGGCCGCAGGGGCTGACCCGAACTTTGCGCGTGGGTTCCCCTTGGTGATATGCATGAGCGGCGGCTGTGATGTTCAACCGCATGATGCAGAGATTATCCGCTTGTTGCTTGCTGCAGGTGTAGACCCGAATTTGCGTGTTGCTGAGGTGATGTTTAACTGTGCCCACGGGGGGCCGAGCCTACACCCGTTGTTGGATGCCGGTATGGATATCCATTTAGCTGGGGATGCCCTGCCGCGTATTTTGTCCCGCTATTGGGCGTGTGAGATGGGGTTCCCGAAAAGAACGTTCAGTCGCCTGCTGCGTCTGGGGGCAGACCCCAATGCACCCAAGGAAAATGAAGCACTCTTGTGCTATTCTGCCGATAAATCATCCCGCCACGGTCCCCGTGAGATTGCTTACTTGCTTTCCATTGGTGTAGACCCCGCTCAGGTTGATGCGCAGGGGCGCACCGCTCTGGATATTGCACGCGAGCAGGGGCGGCAGGACATCATACCTCTGCTGGAAAATCCCACCGCGCCTCACCCCATTACAACGCACGGGGTGGATGTGCCGCCGCCCGGTGAAAGTCGCTGCGGGGGCACCCCCTTAACGGAGGCTGCCCGCAAGGGCGACTTGGAAAAAGTTAAAGCTCTGCTGGCTGCGGGGGCGGATATCGAGGCTTTGGGCGATGTATACGGCAGCCATACTGCATTGTGGTATGCTTTGTGCAATAAGCATACCAAGGTTGCAGAGCTGTTGGTGAAGAGAGAGGCACGTATATACAAGATTGGCACCTCTGCCCATGGGGTGACGGCTGCAAGCCACATGTCGGCAGATTTCAATATGACGTGGGGCTTGCGGGATGCCCTGCATGGTGAATGGGGCCGGACTCCCTTGCAAGAGGCGGTTATTGATAATGATGTCAAGCGCTTGGAAAGGTTTGCATACTCGTCCAAAGAACGCAACGCGGTGGATGATGCCGGTAATTCTGCCATGCATTATCTGACATACGGTGGCTCTACCATCCAAAAGGATGATGTGAGAACAGCCCGCATTCTGGTAAAACACGGGGTCAATATCAATGCCCGCAATTATAAGGGGGAAACCCCGCTGCACTGTGTTCAAGGTGTCGGCCGTGAGTGGATAGAAGTCGAACCTACCGATATGCTGGTACGCTACCTCATTGAGGCCGGTGCAGACGTGCATGCACGCACCCATGCGGGGTTGAATGCGCTGGAGCTGGCCATGTGCTTGGGCAGTAGTTGGCCACAGGGTAGTCTCAACCCGGTGGCAGATAGCCCCAGCCCCGTTGTGAAGCTGCTGGCGGAGCAGGGGCTTACTGCCTCGCCTAATGCCCTGCTTATCGGCGCGGCTGCCGCCAATGATGTGGAGGCTGTTAAACGCCTATTGGCCACCGGTGCCACCCCCAACGCCTATGGGCCGGATGCCCCCAATGCGCTGGAGGCATGCCTTGGTACGGTGTTTGAGCAAAGCCCGCACGATAAAGAAATTGTTGTCCTTTTGCTGGCTGCCGGGGCAGACCCCAACTTGGTCGGTATGCGCTTATTGGAGCGCGCGCAGTGGAGCTCGCCCGAGGTTTACGACCTGCTCTTTGCTCAGGGTTTGCAGCTCAGCCGTATACCGCAGGAGCAATTGAGACGGCTCATGGCATCCCTGAAACATCGCCATAGCCCGTATTACGATGTCTTGTTGCAATACGGCGCCCCCGCGTGGGATGTTGCCCTGCTTGCTGCCGAGATGCGGGCTGCCGTGTTGGCCGGGGATGAACGCGCCATTTACCGCGTGCATCATCAGTACTACCCCGTGCAAACTCCCCTTCCCGGGGAAATCCCCGCCCCCTTTGCGGATGGAAAGAATACGGGGGGCGATGCGCTGATGCTGGCCTGCGCCATGGGTAATGCGGATGTGGTGCGCATTTTGCTTTGCATGGAGTGCAATGTGGAGGGCACCGATGCCGCAGGCCGTACCCCCATTGAATATGCCGCCGCTCACGGCTATGATGATGTGGTGTATCTTCTTCTCAATGCCGGGGCCAAGCGTATTTCGCAAGCCGCACAACTTGCCGAACAATACGGGCATAAGCATGTTGCCGGCATATTACGCCAGTTTATTCAGCAATAAAGTCTGTTGCTCAACTACCATAATAAAAAAGCCGCAGCATTATGATGCTGCGGCTTTTAAGTGGAAGCTTGCCTTTAGCGAGGTTGGGACGGGGTGTTACCTATCCACATAGGCTCGGGCTTGCGGGTAATCGTTACCTTGGTTCCTACCTCTGTAATATTAAACAGCATATCTGCCACAAACCCCGGGGTACGCACGCACCCTTTAGAGAGCTGCTCGCCGGCGCTGACCCTCCCGGTGTGAATGCCCACACCATTGTCGGTGAGCCTTTGCCAGTTCTCCATTTTGGCACCTAAGAATTCACCACCTGCCGGAACTTTGTCTTTGCGAGAGTCGGCAGACTCCACCACGCAAATGTCATCCTTATCAACAATGGTTCCCCAAAGAGAAGAGAAATGCTTCTTCTTTTTCTCTTTGATGCGGAATGTGCCCACGGGAGTTTCGGAGCCGGGTTTGCCGGTGGATACGGGCCAGTCTGCGGCCACTTGTCCATCTACATAGAGACGCCCGCGCTGTTGTTCCAAACAGATGTGAATGGGGCTTTCCGGGGTGGCTTTTGCTACTGATTCTTTGTTCATGTACACCTCCATCGTGGCGGGGTAATCCTTACTGTGCGCGGTAAGGAAATCGCCGTATGTTTGTATCTCCTTGGTAGGAGAACATGCAGACAAACCGGTAGCAATCAGCGCCGCAACCGATAGGGAGATGTTGTTAATATTCATGATGAAATTTCAGCGAATGATAACCGGAGTGCCCACGGGTGTGTTTTCATAGAAAACCTGAGCCATTTCGCGGGGCAGGCGAATACAGCCGTGGCTTTCGGGGGCAGCGGTGACCAAGCCCTCGTGCATCCAAATCCCGGTGTTGGTGATTTGCATGCCGAAGTTCATTTCTGCCCCCTTGTATTTACCGCCTGCGGGTATAGGTTGGCCGGCCGTGTAATTGGCTATCATGGTGTTGCCGGCGGCATCTACAATACTGCCGTATGTGGATGACTTGTGGTCTATGTCTTTAGATAAAATCTTGAATGTTCCTTTGGGGGTTCCGTGCCCCGCCTTGCCTGAGGATATGGTGGATTTGCCCACCAGTTGGTTGCCTACATAATAGTTGGCTTGTTGCAGCTGGGTGTCAATGACAATGCAGTGCTGCCCCGTGATATGCGCGGGCTTGTCCCAGAACCCGTGGTTTACCACTTGGTCGGGCGTAGCTTTGATGGTTTGCGGTTTGAATGCGTAGCCGCCCTGCGCTAAGGCGGTCAGGTGATTCTGCGTGGTGCAGGCCGTCATCAGTGCTGCCATTGCAGCCAGGATGGTCAGTTCTATCTTCATGCAGTGTTCTGTGTTCGTCTGTTACCGTTCGGTAATTTCTCACCGCTTTATGCACCTAATTCGTTAATTTGTCAAGCTTTTTTAATAATTAAGCGAACTAAAGCGCAAATATCTTTTCCGAAAGTTTCAGATGCGGTGTCCCGCTTTGTGATTGAAAAAGTAAGATGAATGTGCTATAAGGCAAGGCATGCAGACGCATGAGAGAGAAGAGTCGCACCACCCGCAATCGGCCACGGCCATGGTTGTGGTATTGCGTTTTTTGGACTACATGCGTGCCGAGAAAGGGGCATCTGCCCACACATTGGAGGCCTATGAGCGCCAGTGCCGCATGTTTATTGAGTGGATGGGGGCTCGCTTTGTTTCTTGGGAAGCCTGCACGGTGGATACATTCCGCGCATGGTTGTATGAGGCCATGCAGCAGGAGCTCAAGCCCGCGTCCATTCGCCAAAGATTTGCTGCGCTTCGCTCGCTTTATACGTATCTGATGTTGAGAGAAGGGTATGCCGGCAATCCATTGGCGGACCTCAGTTTGCCGCGCGCTCGCACCGGTTTACCCGTGCACCTGAGCTTAAAACAGATGGAAGAGCTGCTTTCTCTTCCGCTGCGTACACCCGTAGATAAAAAGAGCCCGGCGTGGTTGCCGTTTCGAGATGCGGCTATACTGGAGCTCTTTTATTCATGTGGTATTCGCTTGAGTGAGCTGGTAAGCCTGAATGCCGATGCTCTTGCCGGCAGCGGGGATTGTGTGCGCGTGGTGGGTAAGGGGCGCAAGGTGCGCTTGGTGCCCGTGGGTGAGTATGCCCGTGAAGCCATCGAAAAATATTTGGAGCATGCCGTGCCGGAGCCGGACGGTCCGCTTTTTATCAGCCGCTTGCGCCGCCGTATGACCGGGCGCAGTGTGCAACTCATGTTAGATAAATACCTGCGTTGTTCAGATATACCTTTCCATATCTCGCCGCATAAATTGCGCCACACATTTGCCACGCATTTGCTGGATGCCGGGGCGGATCTTCGTTCTGTGCAAGAGCTGCTCGGTCACTCCTCTCTCTCTACCACGCAGATTTATACCCATGTCACCAAAACCCGCATGAAACAGGTGTACCTGCAGTCCCACCCGCGTGCAACGGATATAGAGGATTAAGACCTGCTATGGGGCTTAGGCTGCCAAAACAGATTTGAGCCAAAGCCATAATTCTTCCAGCCAAACCAGCAGTTGTTGCCACCAAGAGAGTGCGGTGTCTGAAATATGCTGCCATTGTTGTTGCAGCGCGGCGGTATCAATACTGTTAATCAAACGGTGTGTTTCTACCATAACCCCGCGGGAGAAATCCAAGTTTCTCATATCGGCGGGGCGGGGAGGACCGGCATTTTCAAAAGAGAATCTCACCACACCCTCGGTATGTGGGGCCGGACTTTGCCAAGAGGTAATGGCACGCAGGGTTGGATTTTTGTATGCGGCTTCTTGCAAGCGTTGCTGCAGTGAGGCGTCTGACACGAAGTTCTCCAAATACACCTCCATACTGCCGTGTCCTTGTTGAATAGCGGCGCAAAGTGCCGCCCACAGTATGGTGTCTTCCGTAAAATACAAATGCTGTTTGCGAAAGAATGCTGCATTTTTGGCAATGGCCGCGGGCAAGTGGTTGCGAGACCAGCTGTGGTCTTTGCTCATTTGAGAATCATTGAGCAAGTAGTAACGGTGAGAGAGCGTTTGGCGGTGTGGTTCCCCTTCGATCACCGGGTCATTCCACGTGGCATCGGTATGGTACCAGTGGTTGTCAATACAGACCAGATTCCATGCGTGGGGCTCACCCGCTTTACCGTATACGATATGGCAGCGCAGGCCGCTCATGCGGCACAGTAGCCACAAGGTGCGGCTGTATGCCTCGCACGTGCCTTGCCCCTCCAGCAACAGGTCGCATACATCTCCCATCGGCTCTCTGGTGTAGCGGCCTCGGTTAATGGTATCATCGTGCAGGGCACGGAACTTTTGGGCCTCGCTCATGCCGGGGTGAATCAGTTGTTGCACTCGTTTTCGGGCCTCGCGCAGGGCCTGTTGTTCTCTGGAAGAAAGCTGCGTCAAAAGCTCCGGGTGGAGGTGGGCGGCCAGCAAACGGGTGTTGTCTTTGTATTGAAACGAGAACTCAGCAATTTGTTGCGGGTAAATGGCTGCTTTGTATGCATTGCCGTAATCATACCATACACTGCGCTCGCTGATGTTGTGGGCATTGATAAGCTGCTCGTTTTTAAATACGCACAGCGTGCGCTCCTGTAAGCGGAGCGCCATGTTGTCCAAGTGGCGGTTGAATTGTTCGGCATTGTGAATAATGACAGCCGTGGGGGCTGTTTCCCCCTTTTGCTTGTCTACACCCCATACCTGCCCGGCTAAACATACCAGCAGGCTCAGGAAAATAGAAAGGATGGACGGATAGCGGGTCATGCGCACACATCATTCACCGAGCGGTAGGGTCAGTACAAAAGTGCTGCCCTTGGCATCACAGCGTTCCAGCGCAAGTTCTCCCCCGATGGAGCGAGCCAAATCGCGAGACAATGCAAGCCCCAACCCCACGCCGGGTTTTCGGCCACTCTCTGCCTTGGCCGAGCGGGAGAAGGGGCGGAAAAGGTCTTTTTGCAGCTCTTGCGGAATCCCCGGTCCGTTATCGGTGAACCGAATGGCCAGCATGCGGTGGGCTCGCAGTACGTTCAGGTGTACGCTCGGCTTTTTATTTTCGGCATATTTTACGGCATTGTCGGCCAAGTTAAGCAAAATTTGCTCTACGGACAATAAATCCGTGCGCAGGGAAAGTAGTTGCAGGCGGGAGTCTAAGGTGTATTGCATCTCAACCCCGTCTTTGTTCAGTCTTTCTTTGATTTTATTGAATAACTCGGGCAACAACTTACCGCATGCGCCGGCATCTTGTCGGCCGCGTACCTTGCCACGTGTCAATTTGGCAAAAGCCAGCACATTTTCTACCAAGTGGCCCAAGCGTCTGCTCTCATTGTACAGCGTCTCGTGGTACTCTTTCACTTTTTCCTCGGGGAGCTGCCCGCTCTTGAGCATCTCTGTATACAAAACAAAACTGGTAAGCGGGGTGCGTAGCTCATGAGTAACGGCCGATACAAAGTCACTGCGGCGTCGCTCTACCCCGGCATAAAATGCCAATAACCCGAACAAGATGATGACGGTGAGTATGGAAATCATCCAAGCCGAAGCGATGGTGCCACGTAAGGCGGCGCGGCGTTCGTCAATATTAGGTAAGTCTACTTTTTTGCCGGGTTTTACCACCAACGGTAATTCCCCCAAATTACCGTATTTGCCATCTGCCGTGAGCTCAATTTGCGGGGATTGTAAACCATTTTTCTGTAGCGTGGGGATAAGGTGGGCTGCCAGCAGGGTGGGATCTATTAAAAATCCGTCCGCAGCAATACCCCCATTGGTGCGAATGGGGCGCATGTATACGAGCTGCCCCTTGTAGGTCCATGCAAAGAAAGGTTCCATATCACCTGTGGCGCGCAGGGGCTCGCCCTCGGGGCGGGTGGGGGCGGCCAAGCTTACTTTCATGGTAGTTACACCCTGCATTTCCTGTTGTCTGGCCTCGGGGTCATCAATAGAGGTATGGGGGTAACGTGCTTGGTGCGGCACATTTCGCCAAATAACGGGCGGCACGCTGTTGTACAGCCCCTCATCCCCGGCCGGGAATTGAAACTTACCCTCCGTGTATAAGAAAAATCCGCGGTTGAAGTCGGCTTTGCCACCGGCAGGCATGGGCAGATTGGCCGTGTTGAAGGGCAGGTGGCGCCCCATCTTATCGCTTTCTGCCTGCAACAGGTTTTGCAGTTGGGTTTGTACCTCGGGTAGGGAGAGCGCCAACAGACGCTCCGTCTGCGTACGGCGGTCTATCTCTAACAACGTGTCTTCAAGTGTGGCTGCTTCTCTCGCCTGCCAAACCGCTGCTATAATTACTAAAATGGCACCGATAATGAGTACGGGTGTGAGTTTTTTCTTCATGTGTTTTCCTTCCAAATGTAGCCACGCCCACGCACATTGGCGAACGATGCCGCGGCAGTAGCCCCTAATTTTTCTTTTAATCTTGTAAGCGTGACCGGTACAATGCGAGTTTGCGCAGCGCCGCTGTTGTTGCCCCACACTCGCAGCAAGAGCTCTTCTTGTGATATAACGCGCCCGGCATGACTCAAAAAGTAGCGGAACAAGTCAAACTCTTTATCGCTGAGCGATACTTCTGTGCCGTCCTCCAGTACCACACGGCGGGTCTCCGGCTCAAGCCGTCCCCCGGGGAAACTCAGTATACCGCCGTTGGCTCGTGTTTTGATGCGGGCCGGGCTACGGCGCAGAACCGCGGCAATGCGTGCCAGCAGCTCGGCAATACTGAAAGGTTTTACTACATAGTCATCCGCCCCTAGGGTAAGTCCTTTGACTCGGTCTTGCTCTTCGCCATGGGCTGTCAGAATAATACTGGGTACACCGGGACACTCCCCTGCCATGACTTTCAGCAACTTGAACCCGCTGATATGCGGCATGTTCACATCCAACAGCGCTAAATCTATATCTTGCGTCAGCAGAATTTCCAAAGCCTCCTTGCCATCTGCTGCCGGCAGCACACTGTAGCCGGCTCCTTTCAGCGTGTCGGTTAAGGCACGCCGAATCGGTTCATCATCTTCCGCTACCAATATGCACCGTTCGTTCATTGCCCTGCATCTTATCACACCCTTTACCCCTACTGCAAGAAAAATGCCCTCTTGTAACACAATTGTGATTCTTTTGCCGTATTCCGCTTGCGGGAGCACGGCCCTTGTGCTTTAATAGCCGCGTGGTTTTCTCCATCTCGCAACTTCCGCCCATGCTGACTGCACCGTGCTCCCCGGAATCCGTGCAGGACTATGCCGTTGCCTGTATGCAGACCTTGGGGTTGAGGGATTGGCGCTTCGGCTGGGATCGCGCTATTCGTCGTTTGGGTTGCTGTCATTATCGCACCCGCACCATAACCCTATCTCGCCACTTTGTGGCTCGTTTTTGTGAGGAATCTCCACAACTTATCTGCCGCACGGTGTTGCACGAAATAGCACATGTACTTGCCTACATCCACCATAAAGAAACCGGCCACGGCCGTCGTTGGAAACACTATTGTGCCCTCTTGGGGATAGCCGATGAAAAATCCCGTTGTAAATGCCCTGATTTTGCACCGGCAAATCGCACTACCCCCGTTTACCGATTTGCCCTTTGCCACCGAGACACGGGCGAGGTGTTTCACCGTTACCAACGCCGCCCCCATTTTACACCCCAAAAACTCGCCGCCACTTATATTGTGGGCCGTAAAACAGAAACATTTGGCAAGTTATGCATCAAAGCGCTGCCTCTGACACCTGTGTAAAGATGCCACTACCTTAATCATGCGCAGCTATCAAGCAAGCGGCACCGCCGCGCACAGCCTTAAAAGCGTAAGCATGCAATCCTCCTTCGAAGGGCGGGGCTTCAGTCCCGCCTTTTTTTCTGCCCCCGCTGCTCAAGGCGGTGTCCTCATCGGTGTATACATGGTAGACCGCACCATCAACATAGAGCTCGCCGCCTTCCGTAATCGCCCGCCGCCACCTCACAGGCCGGTGAGGAGCTTTTTTGCGATAAGAATCAAAAGTTCGATGAGGTCAATGCCAAGAAAGTAACGGAATAAAAAGTACGCAAAAATACTGTAAAGAAAAATGAATCCGATTTTGTCAAGACGTGAAAATTTCTTCCACTCCTCGGCAAAAGGTGGCTTTTTTTTGCCCATATTGCGGAAGCCTCTTCTTAATCTCCAACGCCCGAACATTCCCATGGCTTTAAAATACCATAATATTTAAATAAAAGCAACTAAAAAATGAGTGTAAATCTTACTTTTACGGCGGACAATACCGAGGTGGTAAAAAAGCTCGGTGAGATTCGTGACAAAATGAATACCATTTCATGGGCTGAGATGACCATGGGTGTGGATGCCGTGCTGAATTTGCTCGGGAAAGTAAAAGCGGGCGTAGTAGCTGTCTTTGATGCCGTGGTGGCTCCCGCTGCGGAGATGGAGCAATTGACCGTGCAATTCACCACCATGCTGGGCTTCGGGTTTAGTGCTGAGCGCAGCATGGCGGTACTGCGCCGCTTGGGGCCGTGTGCACCTACACAAAAAAGCCGTAAGTCATTAAAACTTACGGCTTTTTCTGTGCTACGCAGTACAAGATTCGAACTTGTGACCCCATCCGTGTGAAGGATGTGCTCTACCACTGAGCTAACTGCGCGTTGTTGAGGTGCAACGGGGAGGTTGCTGGGGGATTTTAGCGACAAAAGGGCAGGAGTGCAAGCTTTTTTTGAGAAACAGACGCATTTTTTTAGGTGCTGATGGACTAAATCTGCTTGTTATTCAACTTAGGGCGAGCAGGTAGAGTCAGCATGAATAAATCATGAACATGAATACAAAGAATTATCTGTTGGCAGCAGTAATGCTGGGTGGAAGTATGGCCACAGCGGGGCAGCCTGAGGTGGATGAAGGGTATTTGGATACGGCCTACGGGCAGAATCCTTATGTTTTGCCGGAGGAGCATGCCAAAGCGTTGCGTGCGGCAATGCACCCGCTTGAGCAGCATGTGCGGCGCTATCCGGGTGTTGCGACGCATGAGCGCGTGTTGCAACGCAGCCGAGGCCGAGAAATCACGATGGGTGGCTGGGAGTTTTTACCGGCAAAACCACAAAAGTTTATGCCGTATCTGGATGGCTTGTTTGTGCCCGGTAATACGGCGGTTGAGCCGAGTTGGTGGGTGCAGGATGATATGATATCTCATGGTGCCCAGCAGGTGAAGTCAATGCTGTCCCGGTATGGTTTGCAGTATGATTTGACGTTGTCAATGGGATATGCGGGGGTGGTGCCGCCCTCCTCTGCAGGGCGCAATGATTTTGTGGCTACCAATAATTCCATAAGCGGTGTTTGGTATTTGCTCAAGAAGCGCGATGACAGCCAAGGCTTGTTCTTGAGTTTTGAGGCGGACTGGGGGCAGGGGATTCGCTTTAATGAGCGCCGTGCCGGAGTGCAGAGCACCATAGGCAGTTTGAGTAATCCCCAGTCTTCTTTGCGTGGTGGCAATGGCGTGTATGTCCCGCATTTGGCTTTGGGGTATAGCATGGCAGATGGTAAATGGGTGGGGATGGTAGGTTCTATCGATACGTCGTCGTATTTGGACCAGAACACCTATTCTGCCTCATGGAACGGCAATTTAATGAACTCTACCTTTACGTGCAACCCGTGTTTGCCTTTGCCTTGGGCCAACTTCGGTTTCTTGACCGCATGGCAACCGTGTGAGAGTTTTTATGCTTTGTATGCAACGACGGGTACGGAAGCCGGTGTGAATCAAAACCCGTTCCGCCATATCAGCAGCCATTCTTGGGTGCATGTGTCGGAGTTCGGTTGGATTACGAAAGATTTTCTCGGCTTGGGGCCGGGTGTATACCGTTTCCAATACGCTATTACCGACCACGATGGGGAGACCGGGACCGGGGGAGCCATCAATATCCAGCAGCAACTCGGTAAAAACTCCCCGCTGGGCTGGTTTGCTCGCTGCGGTGTGATGGATACGGATGCCGCTGCCGTCAATAATGTGAAGGCAGCTGTGACCACCGGCTTGGTGTTGCAAGCCCCGTTCAGCGATAGTGGCTGGGGTAGCAAGGCCAACCATGACCAGCTCGCCCTCGGTTTCATGTGGGCTCGTGCTGCAGATTCTTATGAGCCGTGCCGCAATCGCAATGAGTATGGGCTGGAGCTGAGTGCCGTGATTCAGGTTACGCCTACCTTTTTCCTGCAGCCCGATGTGCAATATATTTTCAACCCTGCGGGGCAGACGGATCGCAGTGGCGAGTTCGTGTTCCAGCTGCAAGGTGTGTTCAGGTTCTGATGCCTGAGAGGGGGTGCGTCAACTCTGCAATTCGTCAAGCACGATTGCAGGGTTGGCGAAGGGGTAGTGCCAAGAGTCAAAGCCGGTGCCCAGTCCTACCGTTTGCCAGTAGGCCCACATTCGGGCAGGGGGAAATATCTCATCCTTATCGGCAATATAGGCTTTATGCCAATGCAAGTGCGCGGTAGAGCTTTGCTCTGCTGCGCCTGCAAGGTACATCAGTTCATCTACTTTTTCTGCGGCGGAGCGGTCCGGGTAGGGGCCGGTGGGCATGTAGCGCCCCTCGGCGGCGTCCTCAGCAAAGGGATTGTTTGCACCGCTTTTAGCCATGGCGCGCATGCTGCGCAGTACCACGCGCAAGCGCATACCCCACTCGGGGTGTACCGGGTAGGGGGTGCCATTGAGGGCGATGGCGCGGTGCAGCGGTAGCTCTGTGCAGCATTGCTCTGCTACCCAAATGCCGAATGACCAAGCAAAAAGGTAAATGTGGCGGTAGCGGGCAAAATTTTCCGCCCGCAGGGGGGATAGGGCCGTGTAATTGCAGCAAGCCAGCACATCGTACCCCGGGGTATCGATGTGCTGTATGGCGTTGGGGGAGGCGGCCCACCCCAGCATGTAAATGATGAGGTCTCGGTTGGCCTCATCTTGTTTCAGCCATATTTGCTGCATGGTGTGTTATTTATTCTGCGTATTCAGCCCAGCTGGAGGAGGTTTCCCACACGCGCACGCGCTCCAAGCGCACGCAAGAGCGCACGGGGTAGGCGGTGCCGATACCTTGGGTGGCTTTAGCCAAGGCATCTGCCGCAAATCGGTATACGGTGTGAGCCATGGCCTCGCTGGTGGGGTCTTGCTTATCGAAAGGTATGATGCGCTCGCCGTAAATGTTGCGGAACTCCTCAAAGTGAGGGTCTTGCGTATTCATGCAGAGAGAGTGGTCAAACTTTTGTAAAAAGTCGCCCATCATCTCTTTGATGGCTTTAAAATCCACCACCATGTCATTTTCATCCAGCGTTTCGGCGGCAAACACGAGCTCTACACTGCGTGTATGGCCGTGGGGAAATTGACAGCTACCCGGATGCTTGGAGAGCAGGTGCCCGCTCTCCAGTTCTATGGTTTTGCAGATGCGGAACACAGCTTTATCAGCAAACGGGGGTTACACCTTTTTTGAGGATGATGTTGCCGTATTTTGCGGTCTCGCCGGTTACGACTACGGCATAGGCCTTTTTGGCACGCTCGTAGAACGCGTAGCGCTCCTCGCGCTCAATCTCGCCCTCGTAGCCCAAGGCTTTGCGGTATTTGGCTTCTACGGTGGGGTCAAGTGTGTCGCCGGGTACGGCTTCCATCATGACCACGGGGGTGGCGTAGGCATCCAGCTCAAACAGCGGGATAATGCCGGCCAGCAGCGTGTCTACCCCCAAGCCATCTGCGCGTACTACATTGCTGTTGAACGTATGGCCCGGGAAGTGGGCGTCGGAGAACACAATCTCGTCACCATGGCCCATTTCGGCCAAGATTTTCAGAAGTGTCGGTGATACAACGGGAGAAATGCCTTTTAACATAACACCCGTATTCTAGCATATCAACAGGTGCATGACAACAAAAAATGTGCTTGAATCTCACCCTAAATAGCGGCGGTGGCTTGAGGGGGCAGGGTAATCGTAAATGCCGTACGCACGCCGGGCGTGCTTTCTGCCTGAATCATGCCGCCATGGGCCTCTACAGCATGCTTAACAATGGCAAGCCCCAACCCGGTTCCTTTGATTTTGCCGGTTGAATCAGCACGGTAGAAGCGGTTGAAGATGTATGGCATGGCACTTTCCGGGATACCTACTCCATCATCTTGCACGGTGATACGGTGCTTGCCGTCTGTATCGGTCACGGCGGTGATGCTGATTTTAATGGCTGTGTCGGGATTGTTTTTGAGTGCGTTTTCTACCAAGTTAAACAGCACTTGCGACCAGTAAAAACTGTCTCCGGTAATCAAGTAGGGTGTAGGTGAGATTTGCTGCTCCACGGTGGTATGCTGCGCTGTAATCATAGGCTCCAACCGCAGTAATACCTCACTTATCAGGCCGGTTAAGTCAAATGTTTCTCGTTTTAAGTAGGCAGAGTCGGGCGTTTCTACACGAGACAACATGAGCATGTCAGTCACCAATCGAGCCATGCGGTCGGCATTGCGTTTCATGACACCCAGGGCCCGCTGTCTCATGGCCGGGTTTTCTGCGGTTTCGGGGTCATCTATCAGGGCCTCCAAATACCCCATGATGAGGGTAAGCGGAGTGCGGAGCTCATGGGAGGCGTTAGATACAAATTCTCTGCGTATGATTTGCGTGCGGTGCTCCTCGGTAATATCCAGAAACACAATGCCGATGTAGCGTTCTCTTGTGTTAAGGTGGGAGGCCGAGGCATGGTAAGTGCGCTCCCCATCGGGGTGAGGTATGCGCACTGTGGCTTGCACGTTATCGGGGGATTCTGTGGCTTGTTTCACAAATTGTTTAAGCTCTCCATCGGGCAGAGCGCGCAGCAAATTACCCCCGGCCGGAGTAGATAGCCCGAACAATTTGCACGCATTTTGGTTAGCCACAACAATGCGCCCGCTTGTTCTCATGAGTATGAACGGCGTGCCTAAGGACTCTAAAATGATGGATTGGTCCCGGCGCACATGTTCCTCCAACTCGGCAAGCATGCGGCGCAGTTGCCTAGCCGTGTTGTGCTCATTGCGGGCGCGGGTGCTCAGACTCTTTATCTTGTTGTGCAAAAAGATAAAGGGCAGCACAAATGCCAGTAACATAAGCCCCGGTACTATATTCCAACTGACCATATGATTGTTTTCTGCAAGCCGTAATCAGTTTGCCGGCGGTTCGGTGGTGAAATAATACCCCACGCCACGCTCGGTGACAATGTAGTCTGCGTAAGCCCCCAATTTTTGACGCAGCCTTTTGATATGCGTATCCAGTGCACGTGTTTGGGTTGTGTCGGCGTAACCCAGAACGGCGTGTTGCAGCTCGTAGCGCTCTTGCACTTTATCGGGGCGCTCCATCAGGTAAGCCATCAGTTTAAACTCTGCCGTGGTGAGCTCCAAGGCGCTACCATCCAGCGTTGCTTGCAGGGTGGCTTTGTTCAGGCAAATCGGGCCGGCGTGAATCAGCATGCGGGTGGCTCCCGTATTGGCTCGGTTCAGGATGTTGCGCACTCGTAAAACAAGCTCTTTGCTGCTGAAGGGTTTGCCAATGTAATCATCTGCTCCCAATTGCAGCCCCTCCAAGCGTGTTTCAAGCTCGGTGCGGGCGGTCAAAAACAGGGTGGGTATTTCCGCTGTGTGGCGGTGTTCTTTCATGTTTTTGAAGATTTGCATGCCGTCCATGCCCGGCAGCATCATATCCAGAATCACGCAGTCGGGAATCTCTTTGCGTATGGTTTCCCACCCCTCTGTGCCATGGTGTATCGGCGTGCAATGCCAACCTTGTCGCTCCAGATTATAGGCCACCAAGGCTGCGATGTCTTCGTCATCTTCTACAAGTATGATGTGTTTTGACATGTCTTTTGCTGCCCGTATTTTAGCATTGCCGGTGATGGTCTGCAAGATTTTTTGTGTGACGGAAAAGTCACATTGAATCGGGCAGATACTTCACCATGCAAATGTTGAAAAATATGTGTGATTTCTCTTTAATAAGGGGCATCGATTACTGAAAGAAGACAAAACGTATGAGTACGATATATATAGTGATACTGGGGCTCCTGCTGCTACTGGCCATATATGACTTGGTGGTAGGCGTGTCTAATGATGCCGCAAACTTTTTGAACAGCGCGGTGGGTAGCAGGGCTGCCGGGCGCGCGGTTTTGTTCGGGGTGGCAGCGGTGGGTGTGCTGATTGGCTGCGCCTTTTCAACGGGCATGATGGAGATTGCGCGCAAGGGCGTGTTTATGCCGACCATGTTCGGGTTTGACGATATCATGATTCTGTTTTTAGCCGTGATGCTGACGGATGTGATATTGTTGGATTTGTTTAATACCTTGGGCTTGCCTACGTCTACCACGGTATCATTGGTATGCGAGTTGCTGGGTGCGGCCATAGCGGTGGCCTTGTTCATTATGGCAAAAGACCCCGCTGCATCTCAGGTGCTGAGTGATTATATCAATACCGATGAATGCTTCAAGATGATATCGGGTATCTTCTGCTCGGTGCTGGTGGCATTTACCTGCGGTTGTGTGGTTATGTGGTTCTCGCGCCTGCTGTTCAGTTTCCGGTACAAGGCTGCTTACAAGTACATCGGGGCATTGTGGTGTGCCGTGGCGTTAACGGCTATCACTTACTTTGCCGTGTTCAAGGGGCTTAAGGGCAGTACGCTCATCAGCAAAGATATTATGGCGTACCTGAATGCCAACCTCGGTGTCGCAACGCTGCTGGCTTTTGTGGTGTGGGCTGCACTTTGCGCTGTATTGCAATATGTGTTCAAGGTAAACTCGCTCAAGCTGGCCGTGCTTGCCGGTACCGGGGCATTGGCCTTGGCGTTTGCCGGTAATGACTTGGTGAACTTTATAGGCGTGTTTATGGCCGCTAAAGATTCTTATGTTGTTGCGGCCGATTATGTGGCTGCCGGTGGTGATTTGGCAACTCTTAAAATGGGGAGCCTGATGGCCCCCGTGCAGGTCAACATGCTGTGGCTTATGGGGGCCGGTGTGGTGATGGTGTTGGCCTTGGTGTTCTCCCGTAAAGCCCGCACGGTGATTGAGACCGAGGTAAAACTGGCACGCGCCAACGGTGTGGCTAAAGAGCGTTTCGGCTCTTGTTTGCCCGCACGTGCCGCTGTGCGCTATGCCCGCAAATTGGCCGGTATGGTAGCCCGTATTACCCCGGCCCCCGTGGCCCGATTCGTAGAATCACGGTTCCGCCCCTTGGCGGCCGAGGAAGATGAGGGTACGGCGTTTGACCTCATACGCGCCTCTGTTAACCTGACGGTGGCGGCATTGCTCATCTCTCTGGCTACGAGCATGAAGTTACCGCTCTCTACCACCTATGTCACCTTCATGGTGGCCATGGGCTCCTCCCTGGCAGACCGTGCATGGGGCAGGGATAGTGCCGTGTACCGCATAACAGGTGTGCTGACGGTGATTGGCGGTTGGTTCATGACGGGTATCGGTGCCGTCACAGCGGCGTTCTTGGCTGCGGTGGTTATGATGTTCGGCGGTGTGTGGGGGATTGCCTTCATGGTGTTGATGGCCGTTGGGGTATTGCTTAAAAATGCCTTTGCTTACCGCAACCGTGATAAGCATGAGGTGCAGCTGATAGACCTCAGCAGCCGCGCAGCCGTGCAAGAGCTGGGTATAGCCTCTGCAGAGCGCTTGGCCACCGTATTGGGCATCTACCGTGGTACTGTGCTGGCCTTGCTTGCAGAAGACCGCGATGCTCTCAAAAACATGCGCCGCAAATCCCGCGATATCTGCCGCGCGCTGCGCGCCGTGAAAGAGGATGAAGTTTTGCCCACGCTGCAAAACATAGACCCCGCCCATGCGCCGCAGGCGCAGGTGCTCTTCCGCCTGCATGAAAGCTCATTGGGCGTGGCAGAAAACCTGCTGGTCATCGTTAAGCTCTGCTATAAGCACATAGACAATAACCATGCCGGCCTTAATGCAGAGCAGGGAGCAGACTTGCTGGATATGGGGGATAAAGTGGGACGTTTTTACCCGGAAATGAGTGATTTGCTTAAAAGCGGAGACTACGGCAAGTTTGAGCTTGTCATGGCGCACGCCTCTGACCTCAGTGAGGAGTTTGCCGCCTGCATTACCCGCCACCTCTTGAGCGATTCTCAGGATGAAGGAGGCATGCGAAATGGTATTCTTTACCTCAACCTACTGAATGAAACCCGCGCTATGGTCAGAAAAGCATTCTCGCTCATCAAAGAGCAAAAAGAGTTGATGTCGCTCTTCCCTATGCCGTAACATCAAACTCAAAAATGATACAGCGGCTGCGGTGGCCCGGGGCTATCGCAGCCGTTTTGTAGCAGTAAAAGCGGAGGAATCCGGATTTACTGCTTGGTTAAATCAGTCTCTTTGAATAGGTATTAGATGTACGCACTTCTTGCTTGACGTGTGCGCGCAAAACAGGTACACTCAGAACGATGCCCGCCCCCTGTCGGCAGTGTATTTGTTTGCGCTGTGGCAGCTCGGAAAATCGGGCGGGTATAGGTTGCAGTATAATGCTGTGGCTTAACTATCAAACAAAAATAGATTATATGAAACTGAATAAAGTAATCGCTTTGACTCTGGCGGCCCTCTTCTCATTGAGCGGTCTTCAGGCTCAATCTCTGTCCCCTTCCACCAAAACTCATTGGGATAAGGGTACTCTGGTTGTAGAATCTCCTGCCCGTGCAGAGGGGCAGACCCACGTTCTCAACCTTACCGCCCCTAAAATGAAGACCGTGCGCGTGGCTTTCGTAGGCCTTGGTATGCGCGGCCCGGGTGCTGTTGCCCGTTTCACCCACATCCCTGGTGTGGAGATTGTTGCCCTGTGTGACTACGAGGCCAAGCGTGCCGAAAAGTGCCAGAAGTACCTGCGCGAGGCCGGTATGGCTCCTGCCGATATCTACTACGGTGCCACCGGCTACGAGGAACTATGCAAGCGCGATGACATCGACCTGGTTTATGTTGCCACTGACTGGGATCACCACTTCCCTGTGGCTCAGTGTGCTATGAAGAATGGCAAGCACACCGCCATCGAGGTGCCCAGCGCCATGAACCTGCAGCAGTGCTGGGAGCTTATCGACCTCTCTGAGCAGACC
>JAFYUT010000099.1 GCA_017549485.1 Akkermansia sp. | reverse complement strand
GCCCCTGGACGGGGCAGCACCACCGGGCTACCGTATGCCGCCCCTCGGGGCTCTGAACTAGGCTCGCTGTGCTCGCGGGTATATCTCAATTAACGTTAATTGAGAACTCAGGGTGCCGGAAAAAACTTTTTTTCGGAAAGCCTTGGCTTTATCGGTACTTGCGTTCCTCAGAAAAAATCTTTGGGACACATGTGGTGCATTCTACCACGCCGGGGATTTTAGCTTGCCAACACGAGTTGCAGGGAGTATAGTAGGGGTATGGATTTATCTGCATTCCGCGAAGAATACCTCAAAGACACCTTGCACCGCAAAGATTTGGCTGAAACGCCGTTTGAACAGTTTGACCGCTGGTTTAAACAGGCGCTGGAGAGTGGCATACCCGAGCCCAACGCCATGAGCATAGCCACGGCCACACCGGAGGGGCTCCCCTCCATGCGCACGGTTTTGCTTAAATACTATGATGACCGCGGCTACGTATTCTTCACCAACTACACCAGCCGCAAAGCCCGCGAGCTGGAGGCCAACCCCGAGATTTGCATGATGCTGCCCTGGGTGACGCTGGAACGCCAGATTATCGTCTATGGGCGTGCAGAAAAAATCTCACGTCTGGAGACCCTCAAGTATTTCCTTTCTCGCCCCCACGAGAGCCAGCTGGGTGCCTGGGTATCTCACCAAAGTCAGGTTATTTCTACCCGCAAGCTTCTGATGATGAAATTGCAGGAGCTTAAACACAAATTCTCCGAGGGCAAGGTACCGCTGCCCGATTTCTGGGGTGGTTACCGCATTGTCCCCCACCACATGGAGTTCTGGCAAGGGGGCCCCGGCCGCGTGCATGACCGCTTTATGTACACCCTGCAAGCGGACGGCTCTTGGGGCATTGAGCGTTTGCAGCCGTAAGTGATAAAGCACAAGGCGTGTTACAGGCCTTCGTAATCCTGAATCAACTCCACAAAAGCGCGGAGGGTGGTTTGGCGTGTCCATGGGCCTATGCCTTTCAGGCGGGCGGCCGCCTCTAAGGTGGTGGGCTTAATGGTGGCCATGGCTTTCATGGTCTCGGTATTAAGGATGCGGTAAACCGGCATGCGGAACTCGGCCGCAAGGTCACGGCGCAGCTCTGCAAGGTGATTGTAAAGCTCTTTATCCATGCGCGCCCCGAGCATGGAGGCAATGAGTTGCTGCCCGCGGGTATTGATACCGGCGGGTTTCTGTTGGCGCACGGCCTCTTTGCTCCACCCGCGGCGTGTGAGGCGTGCGGGGGCTTTCTCGCGCATGACGTCCTCCCCCTTGGCAGAAAGAGTAAGCAACGGCATATCCCCACCACTGGTTTGTAACAAGCCCCCCTCTTGCATGGCCCTGAACAGGGCTTTCATCTTAGCGTCTGTCAACTCGGCCAAAATTCCATAGGTGGACAATGAGGTAAGATAATAATGCATGCTTGCATTTTTGGAGCCTCGCAGCATATCCATAATCTTGCTGCGGCCGTATATACCCTGCCATGAGCCATCGGGCAAGCGCTTGGAGGCACGCGCCACACCGGCCAATGCCTTGCGCACCACAACCAAATCTTCCCCCTGCAGCTCCTCGGCATCGGCAGGTTCCTCAGCTTTACAGCTATCACAATGCCCGCAATCACAGGCACCGGCCTCGCCGAAGTAATCCAGAATCCAGCGTTGACGGCAGCCGATGCTGTAGGCGTAGCGGGTGATAGCCTCAATCTTGGCGTGATCGCGGCGCGCTTTTTCCTCTATGCGCTCTTTATCTATATCAAGCGCAGCAAATGCCAAACCGGGGTTCAGCACCTTGGTAAGGCGCGTGTTACTGCCGGCTACATCACTACGGGTGATAGCCCCGGCATGAATCAGGGCCGAGAGCGAGGTGCCTACGCCCATGGGGTTCACATCCTTACCCAGCTCGGCCGCCATGGCATCCACCGTCATTTGCAGTTCGCCCGTATCCGGGTTACAACGGGCACGTAGCAGGTTGTATACGCTGCGTATCAACTCTACGGAGGGGTTACTGCCCTCAAAGAAGAACTCCTGCGTCTTCAGGTCTGCGTGGTTAAACAACAGCTCGCAGGCAGACAGCTCCCCATCTCGCCCGGCGCGGCCCGCCTCTTGGTAATAGGCCTCTACGCTGCCCGGTATTTCAAAATGAATGACAAAGCGAACATCTGCACGGTCTATCCCCATGCCGAACGCATTGGTGGCCACCACCACATCTGCCCTACCGGAGATAAAGGCGTTTTGCGAGAACTCGCGCTCTTCATCCGTCATGCCGGCGTGGTAAGCCACCGCCGTGCTGCCGTAGCCCTGAATCTCCTCAAACACGGTCATCACGTTCTTGCGGGTAGAGCAGTAAATGATGCCCTTTTTCCATTTACCGATGACATGGCGTATGCGCTCAAACTTGGCTTTGCGCCCCTCACAATGGGTGATGGCAAAATCCAGATTATCTCGCCCGAACCCACTGATGACAACGGCCGGGTCTTGCAATTGCAGTGTTTGCAGAATATCCTGCCGCACATTTTCAGTCGCCGTGGCAGTAAGTGCCACGGTTTGCGGGTTGCCCAGCTCTTGCCGCACGCGCCCCAGCCTCAGGTAATCCGGGCGGAAATCATGCCCCCACTGGCTCAAACAGTGAGCCTCATCAATTGCCAGCAAAGATATCTGCATCCCTTGCAGCGTGCGCATAAATCCCTCATTACCGAATCGCTCGGGCGCCACGTATACAATTTTCAGCTCTCCACTACGGAATGCGGCCATCACCTGCCGATATTCATCCCCGGCCAATGTAGAGTTAATGGCAGCTGCCGGTATTCCCTTTGCCACCAAGGCATCCACTTGGTCTTTCATCAGCGCAATGAGGGGAGATACCACTATGGTTACACCCTCCCGGCACAATGCCGGCAGCTGGTAACACAGGGATTTGCCTCCACCCGTCGGCATGATGGCCAGCGTGTCTCGCCCGGCCATGATGGCCTCCACAATCTCGTCCTGCCCTGCTCTCAACCCCTCAAAGCCAAAGTAGTCTTTGAGTGCTGATTCGAGGGTCATAACTGATGGTATTGCTGCCATGCCCCCATTATACCATAGCCCCTACCTGTTGCAAATCTCTATTTCTGACAATAATGCCCGCCCTGCCATGATAATTCCGACATAAGTGACTTTTTTCGGGACTTTCCGCAGCATCATAGCCCCCGGGCATGCCCGTTTTGAATGCAAAATTGAAAAAAATGACACTTTTTAGAATTGTTCTAATTTTCTTCTTGACTAATTCCTACAATTTCGGTATATTCGCGGTGTCACCTACCTGATAGGTGGCCATACACAGCACATACACACGTTTTACAAACACACAAACCTACATACACAACAATGAAAAAGTACCGTTGCACCATCTGTGGCGAAGTAATTGAGAGCGAGACCATGCCTGAGGTATGCCCCGTATGCGGAGTAGACACCTTTGAGGAAATCGAAGAGGGCGTGGAAAAGATTTATGCCGACGAGCACCGTGTAGGTGTAGCTCAGGGGCTTGACGAGGAGGTCGTCAAGGGGCTGCGCGACCACTTTACCGGCGAGTGCTGCGAGGTAGGCATGTACCTTGCCATGAGCCGTCAGGCAGAGCGTGAGGGCTATCCCGAGGTAGCAGAGGCTTTCAAGCGCTACGCTTTTGAAGAAGCCGAGCACGCCGCCAAGTTTGCAGAATTGCTGGGCGAGGTTCTCACCTCCAGCACGGAGAAGAATGTAGCCATGCGCGCCGAGGCCGAGTTCGGGGCCTGCAACAGCAAGCTGGCTATCGCTAAGCGCGCCAAGCAGCTGGGTTACGATGCCATCCACGACACCGTGCACGAGATGTGCAAGGATGAAGCCCGCCACGGCAAGGGTTTCGATGGCTTGCTCAAGCGCTACTT
>JAFYUT010000098.1 GCA_017549485.1 Akkermansia sp. | reverse complement strand
TTTGATATAACGGCTACCTATTTCTACATAGGTGAGCTGCCTACCAAAAACAACCCCACCCCCAATACAGCCAGCAGCTGGGACAGCGCGTGGGACGACAATTACGGCGGGTTTGATGACCCCAACCCGGCCAACCGTTGCCCCCGCACCTATTGCCCCAAAGGATTCACGCCCAGACTCAATCCTTTTTACGTAGCCCTGCCCTACAATGATATTCAAAAGGGCGGGCCCAAGCCGGAGGCGTCCCGGGTTATCCCCTGGTATAGGAGAGATAAGGAGGGTAAGTATGAATCCGTATGCCGCGGCATGTGGGTGCAGATATACTACAATGGCAAATACTGTTTTGCCCAGTGGGAGGATTGTGGCCCCTTTGTAACGGATGATTGGCAATACGTGTTCGGCGGAGCACGCCCCAAAAACGAGAAAAACCAGGCAGCCGGCATTGATATTTCCCCGGCCGTGCGAGATTATCTCGGTATCCCCGGGGGCATGGCCAAGGTGCATTGGCGTTTTGTGGATTTTCACCTCGTACCCGGTGGCCCGTGGGCTAAAATCGGCAAAGATAATCCCTTCGTCAACCCCACTCTGCGCAAAGCCATACAAAAGTACGAGCTCAAGCATCGCAACGCCCGCGCTCTCAACCAAGGCAAATATACTTCTCGCTGAAGTCACCCCATATTCCGTATGTTCCGTAATCTCATATTCGACTGGTCCGGTACGCTGTGCGATGACATAGCTCTCACCATAGAAGCCACCAATTACGTGTTGGCACAATATCAACGTGAACCGCTTGACCGCAAGGCTTTCCGCAATGAGTTTCAGCTGCCATACCCCGATTATTACGCGGTAAAAATCCCCGAGGCCAAGCTGGAGGATTTGGAAAACTACTATCGTTACGCTTTTGACCACTCAGCCACAGGAGTTACCCTGATACCGCACGCCAAAGAGTTTGTGCAATTCTGCCGTGCGAGCGGGATTCGCTGCTTCATCCTCACCAGCATGGATCCCAAGGCTTTCCGCGAACAAGCCACCCAGCTGGGCATGTGGGATTTCTTTGAGCACATTCACTCCGGCATTCACAATAAGGAGCATTACATTGCCACCCTCATGCAAATGCACGGGCTCACCCCAGCCGAAACCGCCTTCATCGGTGACATGCAGCATGATATCCGCGCCGCCCATTGCGCCGGTATAACCGGCATAGGTGTGCTTACCGGGTACAACAACCCCACCCAACTTGCAGAAGCTGAGCCGGAGCTCACGGTGCCCGACTTGGCAGCCCTGCGTGCCCTCATGCAGCGCACCCCTGCCCCACAGCAAGACTCTATCCACCTCAATGGTTTAGAGCTGATGTGCCACATCGGCGTGCCGGAGGAAGAGCGAGCTAACCCGCAACGACTTACGGCAGATATCACCCTGACATCTCCCTGTCCTTTCACAACCATGGGTGAGGATATTGCCCGCACCATCGATTACCACGCACTTTCTCTGCGTTTGGCAGAGGTGGCTGCTGCAGAGCCCACGGTTCTGTTGGAAACACTGGCCAACAAACTGGCCACCTGCTGCGTGCATGAGTTCGGCGCCCCGCAAGCCACCGTAGAGCTGCACAAATACATTCTCCCGCAGCTCCGCTCCACGGCAGTGCGCACAGTGGCGCAGCGGCTGTAAAACCCGTTACCTAAATTTTCTGTACCTGTATCTCACACGGTAGCCCGACAAATGCCGGTGAGATAGGGCGATAATTGCAAAAAAATACGCTTCCGAATCGATATTGTCTTGACTAAAAGGCATTAGTCTGCTAATCTCCCGCGCGTTATGGCAAAAGTTCCTGTTATTCAGCTCCGCAAAGGTCACGCCGTGAACTACAACGGTGATATCTGCATTGTACGTGAAAGCCAGCTCAAGACTCCTCCCCGCATGGCTTCTTACGTTCAGATGACCATCCGCAGCATCGCCTCCAAAAAGGATTACAACCTGCGTCTCACCTCCAATGACTTCCTTGAGGGTGTTATGCTTACCCGCGAGGAGATGGAGTTCTCCTACGTAGACGGCATGGGCTACCACTTCCTCAACACCGAGACATACGAGGACGTATGCGTGAGCGAGGATATCGTAGAGACCGTTAAGGATTACCTCATCGAGGGTGAGACCTATGTGGTAATGTTCACGGACGAAATCCCCTGCTCCATCGAGCTGCCCGCCGCCATCACCATGGAGGTAGCAGAGGCTCCCGAGGGTGTTAAGGGCAACTCCGCCAACAACGTGTATAAGAGCGCCACGATGAGCACGGGTCTGGTAGTACAGGTTCCCCTGTTCATCAACGCCGGTCAGAAGATTTCCGTTAAGACGGAAGACGGCACCTACTTGGGCCGCGTAAATGACTGATACGCACAGCACATAAGTTAATTTCATTCAAAAACCGCTCGCAGTTATTATTCTGCGGGCGGTTTTTGTTGCAGCGTCCTGCACCGGCTTTAATAGCGAGTAAAGGAACAAACGTCAATCAAGCACTTTCTGGGTTGTTTTGAAGTGCAATTTTGCCACATCGCAAAGGCGCTCTTGCCCGTGTTTGGCAACAAAAGCACGGGCAGCTTTGGTAACATGACCGGCACAGCCCAAGGGCATATCACAGCCTGCGGCAGTGGCCGTATCCTGCATCCATTTGACAAAGCGAGCACGAGCCAGAATAGAGGCGGCAGCCACGGCGACATCGCTTTCAGCCTTGGTACGCTGCTCTAACTGAACAGGCACCTTGCGCTTACCCAATGCCGTTTTAAGAACCCATTCATTGGCAAATTGGTCACTGAGAGCACGCCGACAAGAGGGTACTTTCTCATGCAAAGCCGCAATCACACGCGCATGCCCCCAGGCTAACAAACGGTTCAAATTACCGAACTCCGCGTATAGCTCATTGTAGCGTTTGGGACCTATGCACACTACCTCGTACGCTATGCCGGGCAGTTGCATGATTTTAGCCGCAATGGCGGCTATTTTTTTATCATCGGGTATTGTTTTGCTGTCTTTGCAACCCAATTTTACCAACGCCTCGGCCGTGCGCTCATCCGAATACACACCGGCTATCACCAGCGGGCCGAAGTAGTCACCCTTGCCACTTTCATCAACCCCGAAGTGCGGAGATTGGTCCACCCCGGAAGCCTTAGGCTTCTTAACGGCAGAAACACCGGTTTTGGGGTCAATCAACATAACAAACTCCAAAAACTCATCTGCACCGCTCCCCTGAACAACCAGCTTTCCTCTCTTAGCATAGTATGCCACATTCACCTTGGGGCCGCTGAAACAAAACTCTGTATACTCACGCTCTGCGGGCTCATACCCCGCGCGCTCCTGCAACTTCTTTTTCAACGCTCGTGCCTCGGTTGCGCTCAAATCTATGGTGTATTGTGATGCCATGTGGCACTAAAATGGCGCGAAATCGACCGCAGGTCAATGAAAAAGTGAAAAAAACTGAGGCATAAAGAAGAAAATAACGGTGGTGACACAAAAAAAATCACGTAAGTTGCTTTTTTTGCGTGCCAAAGAGAAAAAAATGAGTTACAATCTCGCCAGCTTCTTAAACCAAGCGAATCAATATATATGGCTAACACGATCACTAAAAGAGAGCTTGTAAATAAGATCTGCGCAGAGATGAACAGCGACCTCACGCAGAATGATGTACTTGAAGTAATCCAGAAGGCAGTGGATCTCATCACTGAGGCTCTGGGCAACGGCGACCGCGTTGTTCTTCGCAACTTCGGCACCTTCACCGTTAAGGAGGTTAAGGCCAAGATCGGCCGCAACCCCAAGAACCCCGGTAAGGATGTACCCATCCCTGCCCGTTCCGTTGTGAAGTTCAAGGTTGGCAAGACCCTCAAGGAGGCTGCCGCTCAGGTTAAGTAAGTTTATTACTTCGCTGATTTTAGAAAAGGCTCATGGTGTTATTGCACCGTGAGCCTTTTCTCTTATACAAACTGCTGAAATAAACGGCTGAGGGCAATCACTCCTCATCAGACAAAAGCCCCATGCGTACTAATAGTTGGTGTATCACCTTACCGCCGCGGTAAGATATAAAAATCCAAAGTAGGAAAATGAGGCCAAAACTCAGTCTGCCGACAAGCTTGGGACTCCCCCAAAAGGGTCTCAGCGGTTCGCGGATTCCCAATACATCTTCAGGGTCCAGATTACATGCACTCAGCAACCACAGCTCGGCATAGGCAACAACAACCCCGAAAAGAAGAATACAATAGCCCTGCTGCCTATTCGCCCGCTCCGGCATCCATACCCATAATAAGAGGGTAGCAAAGAGCAAAAAGAGCATGATGTACCCGATTATCTCATATTCATGAGGATAATGCGCAAAAAAATCTGCAAGAATGGGTGTGGTCATGCCTCGTCATCATCCGCCTCTGATTCTTCACGCAAAACACCCATATTGACCAAAGTTTTGTACAGGCCTTTGCCGCCCATATAGCTAACGATTACCCAAATTCCCATCAAAAACATCAGATTCGTCGTATCATACCTGCGCGTACTGAACATAGAACGTCGGGAGCTGCGGAATACCTCCGACGGGGCTACATCACATGCATAAAGCATATATAACCCCAATACGCAGAATACGGCCCCCACGGCCAACATACAGTACCCACTACGGCGAGTCTCCGTATCCTCCTGCCACACTATATACAAATAGGCACAAAACAAGATAAAGAGCATTACACTCCCGATTACAACATAGGATTGCGCATAAGCAGTCATGGCAGCAGGTAAGTTAAAACTGAAAAAGCGAACCGGGGTTCCGATTCGCTTTTGAGTACCCCCTCGCGGGCTCGAACCGCGGACAAACTGATTAAGAGTCAGCTGCTCTACCAACTGAGCTAAGGAGGCTTTCGGCGCACTCATGAGAACCCTCAGACTGGTACCCCCTCGCGGGCTCGAACC
>JAFYUT010000001.1 GCA_017549485.1 Akkermansia sp. | reverse complement strand
GCATCGGCCATGTTGCGCACGGTTTCTTCCAAAATATTGCACAGGTGGCTGCCGTGGCGGTAATCTGCCGGGGCGAAGAAGTCTACACGGTGTTGTCCTGATTTGAGATTATAGCATTTGCGGAAGCTCTTGCGGGTGTCGTCTTGCGGGTTGTAAACGGCTATACTGGTTCCCCCCAATTGGCGCATCACGGTAAAGCAGGGAACATCCGTGGGGCCATCGCCCAGGTATATCATGTGCCGGAAGGGGATGGGGCGCAAGTCGCTGTCCATGTGGTCGTTTACATCTTCCGTGTAATCCAGCATGCCTTTGTTAATGCGGAAAAGGAACTGCGTTTTAGTGGTGTGAGAGATAACGCGCTTGGGGAAATTGATGCAGCCATTACTCTCACTGAACTCGCAGGCGAATACCTCTTTCATGTAGGGGCGGATGATAGAGCCGTCTATAATGGACTTGATACCGCTGGAGATGATGTAATACTCAATATGTATACCGGCAAAGCGATGCTCCGGGGTAAGTGCTCGTTTCTCAAAGTTCTCAAAAAACTCGGGGATTCCTTTAAAGAAAGTGAGTTTTTTTCCCAGCTCTCGCAGGGTATCATTGCTGACTCCGTCAATGCTGAGGGTGTCCAGCAATTCTTTAAGGTAACTCAGCTCGCCATCCCAGCCTTCTTCCTTGCTGCGATCATTGCATTTTTTCCAGAACAAATCAGCATTGATACCGAACTCCGGGAAGATGGTATCCTCTTGCATGTTGTGGGGGCTGAGCGTTTGGTCAAAATCAAAGATGAGAGCGATAGTGTTCTGCGGTACTGCCATGCTTCATTTATAGCGCGAAAATGGCGTTATTTCAAGCAAAATCAGGTGTTTTCTCACAAAATTACCTTGCCTCTCGGGGCGTTTTACTGCATAATGCAGGGGTCATGACTCACGCGACCGATGTTACAGGAGAGCTGCTTAAAGCTGTTTCTCGCTCGTTTTACCTGACCATCCGCTTTTTACCGGAGGAAATGCGGCCCGGTGTTGCTTTGGGGTATATGCTGGCCCGTGCAACGGATAGTGTGGCTGATAATTCTTCTTCTTCTTTGGATGAGCGCGCTGAGGTACTGCGCCGTATGGCTATTGTAATTAACGGGGCGGCAACAGACGAGGAGAAACAGGATTTATTGGAAATCCTGCGTGTTAAAATGGCTGATAGTTTGCATCACAAGGCCGAGAGTACCTTGCTGTGTGAGTTCGGTGCCTGCTTAAGAGCTTTGGAAACATTTGATGAGGCCCAAAAGAGCCACATCCGCAAAGTATTGGACACTATTATACGCGGTCAGTTGTGGGATTTAACTGCTTTTGCTGAGCGCGATACCGTGCAAGATGATGAGGAAACGCGCCGATACACGTACAGCGTAGCGGGATGTGTGGGAGAGTTCTGGACGGATTTGGGCTATACTACGATGGGGGCTCGCTTTTGTGATGAATCTCGGCGAGAGGTGATGACCTTAGCGGGTGTGCGGTATGGACAGGGATTGCAGCTTATTAATATTCTGAGAGATATGGAAGAAGATGCGGCCCGTGGCCGTCGTTATCTCTGCTCAGCCCCGCATAAATGGTTAAACCGTGCGGAATCGTATATGAATGACGGTATTGATTACAGCCGCCGTTTAGGTACATTCAAATTGCGTTTTGCTTCAATACTGCCAGCAATCATAGGTAAAAAGACGATACAGCTTTTACGCTCCGTACCTTTGGGGCAAGGTAAGGTAAAAATCAAACGCTCGGCCGTTTATGGGGGCATGATACAAGCTTTGTGGATGAGCTTGTTCAAGCGCAGCACAGCAGATGCTTAGAGCCCCATTTTCCCGGGGTTCAGCAGGTTTTGCGGGTCAAGCGCAGCCTTGAGTGCTCGGTGTACCGAGATTGCTTCGGCTCCGACAGCTTGTGCAAACCACGGTGCTTTGGCTAAGCCTATGCCGTGTTCTCCCGTAATACTGCCGCCATGAGCCATAACCCAATCAAACAGCCTATTCACGAGCGCATCGGCCGGTGGGCGAATGTCTTTGCCCTCGCTATCTTTGAGCACCATGATGTTAGTGTGAATATTGCCATCTCCCGAGTGGCCGAAACACGCCACGGGAATGCCGGTTTCTTGCTGCATGGCTGCGCAGAACTCTACTAATTCTACCAAGGCAGAGCGGGGAATCACGATGTCTTCATTCAGTTTGGTGAGTCCCGTGGCTTTCAAACAGTATGAGAATTCTCTGCGTAATTGCCAGATTGCCTCTACATCTGATTCAGTGCGCGCTGTTACCACTTGCGTGGCCCCGGTTTGCCGTAAGATGGTTTCTATATCCGACAATTCGGAATCTACGGCATCGGCGCGACCGTCAATTTCCACAATGATGTGGCCGTTAGCATCTTCCGGGAAAATCCCAGGGCCTAAATGATTGCGCGCAGCTGCCAAGGTAAAAGCGTCCGTGATTTCTATGGCCGCCGGTAAATGGCCTCCTTGAAGTATGTTTTGCACGGCTGCTGCCGCCAGTGAAAAACGGGGGAAACTGGCGTGTAATGCGGCGCGGGCCTGCGGGGCAGGAATGATGCGAAGCGTGGCCTGGGTAATGATGCCCAACATGCCCTCACTACCACAGAAAAGCCCGACTAAATCAAAGCCTTGCTTGTTTTTATGGGTTCTGCCACCACAATTGAGAATACTGCCGTCTGCCAATACAACCTGCAATCCGAGCACGTAGGCTCGCGTGACACCGTATTTAAGGCAGCGTGGGCCGCCTGCATTGGTTGCGATATTTCCTCCTATGCTGGATTCTTTGCGAGAGGCGGGGTCCGGTGGGTAGAACCAGCCTTGTTTGAGGCATGCTTCCTGTAAGTCTGCCGTCAGAACACCTGCTTCTACCACGGCTACACCATCAGCCGGATTTACCTCAATAATGTTCTGCATGTTTGCAGTAGAGATGACAATACCGCCATGTACCGGAACACAACCGCCAACATAGCCTACTCCGGCGCCTCGGGCAGTTACCGGTATACGGTGTTTGGTGGCAAACTTCATGGCGGTGGCTACTTGTTGCGTGTTTTGAGCCAGAACCACGGCATCCGGCAGGGCTGATGCATGCCATTTATCTGAGGCATGCGCCAGCAAGACTTCGGTATCGGTGCTTACGCAGTCTCCTAACAGAAATTTCAGTTCGCTAATCAGGCTTTTCATTGTCGATTACTCTTTGTTTGTTCCCCAGCGACGGTGCAGCCATGACTCCACAGGCGAGAATAAAAGTTTGTCTGCCAGTAAACCTACGATAATGATAATGAACATGATACCGATGACTTGATACATGCGCTGTAACTCACGCCCGAAGTGCAAGTATTGTCCAATACCGAAGCCTCCGACCACCGATACGTATATTTCAGCTGCCATCAATGAGCGCCAAGCGAAAGCCCAGCCCTGTTTCATACCACTTACCACGAAGGGGGCAGATGCAGGCAGGGTAACAAAAATCAAGGTGTGTAAAGAGCCGGAACCCATGGTGCGCGCAGCGCGTGCGTAAATGGGGGGCACATTTTTCATACCGTTTTGCGTAGAGAGAAGAACACTCCACAATGTACCCATGATAACCACGAACAACAAAGCTGCTTCAGTTTGACCGAACCAAATACAAGCCAAAGGAACCCAGCATACGCTCGGCAATGCCTGCAAACCGAGAGCCAAGACACCGAGCGTGTCATTTACCGCGCGGAATCTGGCAGACAACATACCCAGCGGGACTCCCAATATCAAGCCTATGGCGTAGCCAATCATCAGACGCTTAAGTGTAACCACCATGGCATTGATGATTTTGAAGTTGACGATATTATCCCACAGGTATTGGGCCACCACCCCGGGAGGCGGTAATACATAGGGATTCCACACAGGCTCCTCAGGCCCTATACCCATAAAGAGCAAATCCCCCGTGAGTATAGCCCACACCAAAATGAGGAATGCAAAAAACAGCAATGTGATGAGAAAGCGTTTCATGGTTTAATCGGATTCTTCTGCGTTTTGGTATCCTTTAAGCTCAGCCGTGATATCTCGTGAGATATCAGCTAAGTCATGACTGTTGATATTACGGGGACGAGGTAAATCAATTTTGAACTCGCGGCGGACTCTACCGGGATGCGGGGAGAATAGAATAACGCGGTCTCCCAAGCATACTGCTTCACGTACGTTGTGGGTGACGAATACGATGGTTTTTTTACGTTTGGCCCAGATATCCTGAATATCGCCGTAGAGTTGTTCTCGGGTCATGGCATCCAGCGCAGAGAATGGTTCATCCATCAGCAAAATCTTAGGATTGGGCGCCAGAGAACGCGCCAATGCCACACGCTGGCGCATACCGCCGGAAAGCTCGTGAATGTTGGCATGTGCAAATTTCTCCATCTTCACGAGATAGAGGTAATATTTGGCAACCTCCAGTCGCTCTTTATTGTTGAGATTCGGTTTTTGCTTGAGACCGAACATGACATTGCCAATGACATCAAGCCAAGGGAACAGCGCATGTTCTTGGAACATCATCATGCGGTCTCTGCCGGGGCCGGTAATAGGCTCGCCGTCAATGAGCGCATTGCCGCGGTCCGGTTTTTCTAAACCGGCAATAATATTGAGAAGTGTTGACTTACCACAACCACTGGGACCTACAAAGCAGACGAACTCTCCCTCATTGATGGTCAATGAGGCGTCCTCTAAAGCATGTACAATACGCGTATTTGTTTTGAATGTCTTGAATACATGCTCTACACTGAGCTTAGCAGTGGGAAATTCTTGTATTTCTTGGTGCGTTTTCTCTCTCATGGTTAATGAGCGGTGTTTGAGGGGGCTGCGGCAGGGGTATAAATCATTTCCTGCACCGGGGGAACATGGTCCAGCAGACCGGTGCTTTGTCCGTCTTTTACGAATTGCTCCAAGCCCGCAACATCAACGGTATTCGTCAGTGTCATGCGGTTCCATGCGCCATTAATAATTTCAGCGAATTCTGCTCTCTCTTTCTCATCTGACTGAGTGAGATGCATCATTTCATCAGCTACGTGCGCACGTGCTTTCACGGGATTATCAAGAATCCACTGTGTCAATTTTTTGTGTGCCTCAATAAGCTGTGCTGCAGCTTGCGGGTTGTGTTTAAGCCAACCTACGCGAGACGCCAAAACCGTAGTGACAACATTGGGTTCTTCTTCGAAAATGCGAGCTCCGGCATGCATCTCAAGCCGTGTCACCCAGGGTTCTACGGTCCAACATGCATCTATGTCTCCCAGAGTCATGAGTTGCAGCTGCATGGCATTGGGGGTAGGTGCCACGCGGCAATCGCCACCACCTTCCAGAGGACAATTCAGTCCGTTGCGTATAAGCCATGCTCTGCATGAAACATCTTGAGTATTACCGAGCTGAGGGGTTGCAATGCTGCATCCCTTGAAATCTGCCGGCTTTTGGATGGGGGCGTTTTTTGCTATCATGAGGGCAGAGCCGCCGTTGACTGCTCCGGCCAGTAGGCGTACCTCTCGCCCGGCAGAGACTGCATACGCATTCAGAGCCGGACTGGGGCCTACATAAGTGACATCTACTGTTTTGCCGAATAGTGCCTCCATTGCCGTGGGACCGGCGTTAAAGGTATACCACTCTTCTGTGTATCCGGGTATCTCATTCTCAAACCAGCCTTTACCGTTGCAGCTTTTGTGGCGCCACATATTGCGCGCAACTAAGCCTTGTACATGAGTAACATTGGGGAAACACCCCATTCGTATGACGGTGCTGCTTTCATCCTCACGCGAGCATTGACACAGTAATACTACGGTGCCTAATGTCAGTAGCAGTGCGGTAAGCAGTTTCTTCATACTCTCAATATCCTATCAGAGCCGGACTCTCGCGTCAAGTGGCAAAGACTGTCTGCTATGCCATAATTAAATAAAATGCTAAAAATATTACTTTTTCTGAACATAAAGCTGTTTTTATGTGTCTACTCACATGAGCAGGGTATAAAACCCGGTATTTGATTATGAATAAAAAAGTCTTCAGTTCAGTAATTGCAGTTGTTTTGAGTGCTGTGTCAATGGTTCCACAAGCCGAAGCTCGTGTGGAGGTTGTTGTAAATGTTGGGAATCCGGTTGTGGTAATGCCGGTATCGCCTCCGCCGCCCGTTGTCGTGGCTCCTCCTCCGCGCTGTAAGAAAGCTTTGCCTCCACCTCCATCTTGCAGGGATTGTCTGAGGCATGCTCACAAGCACCATCATAAGAAGCATCGTCCGCACGCCCGTGGTGAAAAGCAGCCTAAGCATCATCGTCACCACAAATAATGTAGCCATTTTGAGTTGAGAGAAAAAACAGTGTGTCTTGATGCGTAAGATGCACTGTTTTTTTGTGAATTAATGTTGCAAAAAATTGAGGTAACCTATATAATCAACTCGTCATGGCAGATAAAGAAGTAGAAGATCACAATGCATTCAGCCGGTGGGATAGTGTAGGCGCCATTGCCATGCTTGCCTCGTTTCCTGCTGTTGTTACTTTTGTTTTCAATGACCATGATATCAAGGGTGCCTTGGTATGGGCCGTTGTAGCTGCAGCAGCTGCAGGTGTTGTCTTTCTTTTATCTCTGATAATCAAAGAACGATTCCTGAATAAAATTGTCAATTTTATCGGTTGGGGTGTTACGTTATTCTTTGTGTATTGGGGGGCTAATGAACTGTTAAAAGATATTGCCGAGTTGGGCGAGGACCCGGCTATTACAGAAAAGAAACAAGACGCTTCCGATAAAAAGTAAGATTATTTTTTATCGGATTTATTTGCGGGGATGTTGATGATATTAACCTCCGGCGGGCAGAAGAAGCGCATGCCTAAGATGGCCCCTGTACCGCGAGTTACAAAAATTTGTTTGCCGTTTTCAAAATGATAGTGTCCGGCCGGGGCGGAAGAGCGGAAACTGATGTACTTGTCGGTAAAGGGAATACCGAGTTGTCCCCCATGGGTATGCCCGGAAAGAAGCAAATCCCACTTGTATTTTCGTAAATTCCAGCGGCATTCGGGGTCGTGCGCCAAGAGAATAACCGGCGGCGTTTCGGTAGAGTCTGCGGATAGGCAAGTATCAGGCATTTCATCGCCCTCGTTATAATCCCCCAACCCTACAATTCGTATCATGGTGCCGGTGGGTGTTTGCCAATCAACGCTCTGATTACGCAACAATGTGACACCGGCTGCCTGATAAACACGTTCTACCTGTTCTTGCTTTTCGTAATCGTGGTTACCCAGAATTACGAAAGTGGGTGCTATGGTATTTAATTGCCTAAACGCATCAACTGCCCATTTGGTTCGTTTAAAACGGTCGTCTGCGTACACCAAGTCGCCCCCGAAAAAAATGATATCCGGCTTTTCTTCTTTTAATAGTTCAACAACTTGTATCAATTTACCTTCCGAGTTGTGAATGTCTGAGAAGAAAGCAATTTTCAGTGGCCCGGCTTGATTAAGGGAATTGGCTGTAATGGAGCAGGTATTACGCTCTAATTTGCTCGCACCCCATAAGCCGAAATGCACGGCAGTGCAATAGCAAAGCACAAGAGACAACGCTGCTACGCTGTACCGGCGCATATTACGTTTGATATGCTGAGCCATTCGGCTTATGAGAGCGGGCTTTTTCATAAATTGGTATCAGTTATATACGGGGTTGAGCATGGCGAGCTCGGGGTCGGTGAAGATACCATCCTTGCGGATTAATTTATCATCGAACCAGATTTCACCACCACCGTATTCGGCGCGCTGAATGCAAACCAAATCCCAGTGCACGGATGAGCTGTTGCCGTTGGGGGCTTCTTCGTAACATTGACCGGGAGTCATGTGGAAAGAACCGGCGATTTTCTCATCAAAGAGAATATCCCGCATGGGATTCAATACATACGGGTTAACACCGATTGCGAATTCTCCGATAAAACGAGCTCCCTCATCGGTATCAAGAATCTTGTTAAGCGCATCGTTGTTGCCGTTGCACTGGGCCTCTACGATTTTGCCATTTTCAAAACGGAACTTCACGCCGTCGAAAGGTACGCCATGGTAAATGGTGGGCGCATTATAGGAGAGCGTGCCGTTGATGCTGTCTTTAACAGGGGCAGTATAGACTTCGCCATCAGGGATATTGCAGTCACCGGCACAAACAATGGCCGGTATGCCTTTGATACTGAATGTTAAATCTGTTCCCGGGCCAATAATGCGCACTTTGTCGGTAGATTCCATCATGGCCTTGAGTTTGAGCATGCCTTCCTTTAATTTAGCATAATCTGCTAAACAGCAACGGAAGTAGAAATCTTCAAACTCTTCGGTATTCATGCCCGCCGCTTGAGCCATGGACGGAGTAGGCCATGCAAGGATAGTCCATTTGCGTTTATTGCAAATAACATCACTTGCAGGTTTGAAATACTTGCTGATCATGCCCATCTTTTCGGCAGGCACATCCGAAGACTCAAAGCTGTTATAATCTGCGTAGAAGCATATATGAACCTGCATGTCTTCTGCCCGTTTCAGACGGTAGGCTCCATCAAGCTCAAACTGCTCATCAGTAGCACCCATTTGGAGTTCTTTTGTGAGCATGGCATGTGACAAATCCAAGTGGGGGTATCCGCCGGCTTCGCGCACGGCACGAATAAGTTCAATAACCATGGCATCCGGAATATCCTGCATGCGCAGGTTAACATGTTCTCCCGGTTGCACGCGCACGGCATAGTTGACTACTTGATGCGCCAGTTTCTGGTAACGAGGGTCTTTCATGGTAATTACTCGGTGGCAGGATTAAGAATGGAGAGTTCGGGGTCAGTAAAGATACCATCTTTACGAATAAGCTCGTCATCGAACCAGATTTCGCCACCGCCGTATTCTGCTCGTTGTATGCACACCATATCCCAGTGTACTTGAGAGCGGTTGGTGTTGTCGCAATTCTCGTATGCTTGGCCCGGTGTGAAGTGGAATGACCCTGCAATCTTTTCGTCGAAGAGGATGTCGTACATGGGCTTGAGAATGTACGGGTTGACACCCAAGGCAAACTCGCCGATGAATCGGGCTCCGGCATCGGAATCGAGAATCTTGTTAAGCTCTGCATCTTTGCCATTGCAGTGGGCCTCTACAATCTTGCCGTTCTCAAAGGTGAGGCGGATGCCATCAAACGGTATGCCTTGATATACCGTAGGTGCGGTGTAGAGAATGGTGCCGTTGACACTATCAATGATAGGTGCGGTGAATACCTCTCCATCGGGGATATTCATTTCGCCGGAGCAGGGGATGGCAGGCATACCCTTGATGCTGAACGTAAGGTTCGTGCCGGGGCCGATAATATGTACCTTGTCGGTCTTCATCATGCGCTCGGCAAGCTTGTCCATGGCTTTGCGAAGCGCATCATAGTCTGCCAAACAACAACGGAAGTAGAAGTCTTCAAAGCTCTCCGTGCTCATGCCGGCGCCTTGTGCCATAGAGGGAGTGGGCCAACGCAATACGCACCACTTTGTTTTGCATACACGCTGATTGTGAACCGGGCGCATGTGTTTCATGGCCAGTTTCATATTTTCCGGGTTGATGCCGGAGTTTTCAAATGTGTTGCGGCTGCCGCGAATGGCAATATAAGCGTCCATGGCCTGCATTTCTGCCAGTTCAAGAGCTGCGATAGATTCGTACTGCGCGTCGGTAGCGTCGGCAAGCATTTCGCGTACGATTCGGCTATTATGCTCACGAATATGAGGAATGGCCCCGGCTGCTCGTACAGCACGGATAAGTTCTATACCCACTTCTTCGGGTGCATCATAAAGATCTATCAGGATGTGTTCGCCGGTTAGCAGTTTGCAGGAATGGCGAACCAGCGCCTCTGCCAATTGTGTTGTTCTCGGGTCTGTCATATATGGTCAGGTGTTTTGATGATTCAGTTTAAGGGGGTGGTGAGGTGAATGAGGGCATTTTTTAAGTCTTGTGCCGTCACTTGCGTGCTCAGCTCAGGGCTGCCTAAGCCGTTGAGCAGTACAAAACGTATGCTGCCGGAGCTGAATTTTTTGTCGGTAGCCGTTTTTGCCAAAGCTGTCTCTATATTTATGTGGGCGGGCAATTCAATAGGCAATTCTAAGGCTTTTAATGTGCGCAAAATCTCATTGCTTTCTTTTTCAGTAATACCGCCGTGAATAGTGGAAAGATAGAGAGCAGCGCGAATTCCGAGGCTTACAACCTCTCCGTGCAGGAGCTCTCCGTATGGAACACTTGCTTCTATGCCGTGTCCTAATGTGTGCCCGAAGTTCAGAAATGCGCGTACTCCTTGGGTCTCTTTTTCATCAGTCTCAACAATTCGCGCTTTAATCTCAATGTTTTCGGTTATCAATTCAGGTAAATGGTCAATGGTTGTCAGAGAGAATCCTAAATCAATCTCATCGGCCAAGCGCTGGAGCGTTTGCAGCATTTTAGGTTTACTGATGGCTGCGTGTTTAACCATTTCTGCCATGCCTTCTCGCATGACTCTCGGGGATAATGTGAGTAATGTAGTGGGATCCGCAACTACGAGCTTGGGTTGATGAAATGCGCCTATCAGGTTTTTACCGGCGGCTATGTCAACCGCTGTTTTGCCTCCTACAGAGCTATCTACTTGAGCCATTACGGAAGTAGGAACTTGTATGAACGGTATGCCGCGGTAGTATATGGAGGCAATAAAGCCCGCCATATCGCCTACCACGCCACCGCCGAGCGCCACAACGAAGCTGCTGCGATCATGCCCGGCTGCAACCATTTCATTCACTAATTCTTCTACTGTATGCAGATTTTTGCTTTGTTCCCCAGCGTCGAATACATGCAGACTGTATTCGTATTCTGCATCTTGCAAGCTTTGTATCAAACGTTCAGCGTATAGGGGGCATACGTTGCTATCGGTAATAATAGCGGCTTTTCCACTTATTCTGTTGCGCTCGGCAAAATACCCCACCCTATCAAGCGCACCGTTTTCTACGTGTACCTGATAAGACCGCTCCCCAAGTGCTACATTCACCGTTGCCATGTCTCTATTATATGTCCCTTTTTATTGTTCGCAAGGCTTTATTGTGTCGTAAATCGCTCATTCTTCACTATTTTTTCTAAACTATTTCCGTTTACTTTAGAAAAAACAAACTTTTTTAGAAATATTCTAAGAAAAGTCTTGCATTCCTACAGAAAAAGTGGTAATTTTTGCGCAACAAAGCGAGGCACACCACCTCAGCAACCGAAAAATCAACACAAACAAAACAACACACCATTATGTTAGTAGGAAAGAAAGCACCGGAGTTCACAGCAAACGCTGTGGTAAATGGCATCATTGAGAGCAACTTCAGCCTTGAGCAATACAAGGGCAGTAAGTACGTGGTACTGTTCTTCTACCCGAAGGACTTTACCTTTGTATGTCCCACGGAGCTCATTGGTTTCCAGAATGCTCTGCCTGAGTTTGAGAAGCGCAATACGGCCGTAGTTGGCTGCTCCACAGACAGTGAGTTCTGCCACTGGGCTTGGACCAATACCCCTCGCAATCAAGGCGGTATCCAAGGCGTGACTTATCCGTTGGTTGCAGATATTAATAAGGAAATTGCCGCAGCCTATGATGTGCTGGCAGAGGAGGGTGACAAAGTAGCCTACCGTGGTCTTTTCCTCATCGACAAAGACGGTGTTGTACGCCACAGCTTGGTAAATGATATGCCGCTGGGCCGCAGCATTGATGAGGCCATTCGCATTGTAGATGCCTTGCAGCACTTTGAAGAGCACGGCGAGGTATGTCCCCTCGGTTGGCAGAAAGGTGATAAGGCTATGACGGCATCTCACGAAGGCGTGGCTGCTTACCTTTCTGAGTAAGACCAACCGGTGATATTGCACGAAAATCGTTCATAAGACTAGAGGAGAAAGCGGTCTCGGGAGTAATCCCGAGGCCGCTTAATTTGTGCAGGATAGACGTTTATAATAAAAGCCCTCCGCTGTAACAGCAGAGGGCTTGAAAAAGACATGAAGTCAGATATATCAATAAACGTCCTTTTGGTAACGCTTAGCGGCTTTCATCTCCTTGAGGTATTCAGCAGCTTCTTCCTCTGAGCGGTTGCCGTGGGTGGCTATGATGGAGAGCAGGGCCTTTTCTACATCTTTGGCCATGCGGTTGGCATCACCGCACATATAGACAGCAGCGCCATTCTCGAGCCACTGCCAGATTTCGGCACCGGCTTCTTCCATGAGATTTTGGACATAAATTTTGTGAGCCTGATCACGGCTCCAAGCAACGGAAAGACGAAGCTTACCGCTTTCTACAAGCGGTGCAATTTCATCTTCATAGCAACCGTCGGTAGCTTTGTAGGGGTTTCCGAAGAAGAGCCAGTTGGCACCGGGTGCATTATCTGCCACACGCTGTTGCCAGAACGCGCGGAACGGGGCAATTCCCGTGCCGGGGCCCACCATGATAATGGGGGTGTTGCCATCCTCTGGCAGACGGAAATTCTTGTTGCTGTGGACGAAAACCTTAACTTTATCGCCGGCCTTGAGGCGGTCTGCCATGTAGGTAGAGCATACACCACCGCGTTGACGCTCTTGAGCCGTGTAACGAACGGCTCCTACACAGAGTGAAACTTGCCCCGGAACGGCATCGGGGCTGCTGGCAATGGAATACAGACGAGGGGTAAGCTTGCCGAGGATGGAAACAAACGCTGTACCGTTTTCAAACTTGGCCGCAGTGTCGGTATCTTGTGCAACATCCAGCAGGTCACGGCCCCAGCAGTAGTCTTTAAGGGCGTCTTTATCTGCCAGAATGGCGGTAAGTTTTTCACTGTTTGCAACGGCGTTCCACTTGGTAAGGTTGCCTTTCTTGAGGGAGGTGATATCGTAGGCATTGATGAGAGCCTCACGCAGAGGAGCTGAGCTGCCATCCGGCATGGGAACCGACTCGTCTGCACACAGACCGAGAGCTGCAATGAGGCTATCCACAAGGGCAGGGTCATTGCAGGGGAATACACCGAGGGCATCACCCGTTACATAGGTAAGACCGGAATCTCCGAGGTTGTAGTCAATGTGGATGGTTTCTTTAGCGCTACCGGGCTTGGTTACGGGGCGAACATCCTGTACGGTGGCAGGATACGGATTTTTCATGCTGTACGGTTCCATAATGTTGTGTTTTGTAAATATTTCTGCTGGTTAAGAGTCTAGCTGTTTCGGTAATTTTGTCAAGATAAATCCGACAAAATGAGTAGAGATTATTTATTTCTGCCTATAACGGCATTGAATTTAACAGTTGATTTAACATTAATGCGTGTTTGATAGGTGCGCAGTGCGATTTTTCCTTCTTTTTTGGAATATTTTTGCACATATACTGCAGAGGTTTTTCCGGTTTCCTCATTGATATCGGCATCAATGAGAGTGCTTTTGAGGTGATAGCCCTCGTCATCGCAAATGATGATTTGAGAAACTTTTGAGGCATCTGTGTAGTTGATACGCAAAACGAGTTCATCCGGTGCTGCTGATGAGCGCTCCAACGGTTCAATTTCTACCTGGTGGCCGGCAATAGAGCATTGCGTTTTCTGAGATGTACTGAAAGTGGGAGCTTCGTGCCTTTGGATACCCGGTGTTACGGGGATTTCAAGCGTTGTGTCAAAATTGAGTGCATCTCCTGAGGGCAAGCACGTGAAGTCATATACTAAAATATGACAGTGTGCATCTTTGGCATCAAAACAGAGCTCCCAATCACGGAATTTCCCTATCATTTTGTTGCCCGCTCCGTCAGTTGCTTCCAAATCGGGCATAGGAGAGTCAGATTGTGTCCATAACGTGGCGCCCTTAGAGGGAGTGGCATGTAAGCGGACTGTGCAGCGTACGGGATTTTGGTTGTTAGCTGTAGGCTCTGCCAGATAATGGCACTCAATACTTTGTGGTGATATCTTGACTGAGGGGGCAGAGTCTGCGTAGAGAGCAGAAGCAAGAATGGGGATACTGAACAGTAGGTTCCGAATCATGGCTCTTATTTATTCTCTTGCGGAGTGGTTATTTCTACAGCACCACTAAGGGTGATATCAAATCCGACAGGAATATCAATATCTGATTTTTCGGAGCACGTTGATATTTGCAGAGTGGGGGTAGGCAAGGCATCTACCAAAATAACTGTTGTTGTTTTGGTGGAATTATCTTCGGAAACAGTTGTTGAAAAATCAATATCTTGAGAAAAAGCGGTATCTGCATCTTCTCCCCAGCGACGAGTGATTTTCATGATGGTAACAGATGCGGGGTATCTCATCTTGATTTCTGCTCGCCTAAGTCGTTCTCCCTCTCTGTTGCCTTTATTGGCATTTTCATCAGCGGGAGTTATGTTGAAAGATACGTCTCCGAGTTGAATTGTGGAAGCTTGCAATAAATCGGGTCTGACGTGGTCATGTACAACAACGTTTTTTGCAATAGATATTTTGAGAGAACCTTCCAGCTTTACTTTTTTCCCTTCAGGGCGCTTTTTGAACGTAATTTTCGCGAATGTTTTTCCGGATTCTGAGAAGATACCGGCGGTTTCGGGTTTTGCTTTTTTACCGAATTCATCGTTGAGGGTAATAGAGGAATGCAGGTTCTCTGTTTCGAAAATGCTGATTCCGGCAGAGGGCTGTAACTCTAATTTGACACCGAATCCGGGTTTATCTGTTGCGTCGTGGGGGCGATATTCGGTGCGACAGGAGCTGAGCTTAACCGATACCTCCGGCTGCGCGAGGCTGATGCAGCCTCCCACTATGAGAATTATCGGTAACAACTTTTTCATGATAAACACCATTGCTTTAGTTTTTTATATGATATTCTGCACGGTTTTGCAAGCAAAAAAATCGCGTCAATCCCCATTGCATGTGGATTACAGGCTTGATTCGTGAATCTGTGTGTACTATAATCTGAGCGATTTCTATGAGCACTATTACACAATACGCTAATCAGTATGTACTGGATTTGGTAGCATATCAACCCGGTAAGCCTATTGAAGAGACTGCACGCGAGCTTGGGTTGAAAGTGTCTGATATTGTTAAGCTGGCATCCAACGAAAATTCGCTCGGACCGTCTCCCAAGGCTATCGAGGCTATGCAGAAAGCGACCATGGGCGCTCATATATACCCGGATGGTGCATCCTATACCTTGCGCAGTAAGTTGGCGGAGCGTTTTGGCGTAGATTTTCAGCAGACGGTTGTTGGTAGTGGTAGTAGTGAAATTATTGAGCTACTGTGTCATGCATGCTTGCATGAGGGGATTGAGTTGATTGCTGCCAAACACAGCTTCTCCATGTACCCCATCATGTGTAAATTGTTCGGTGCTACATATGTAGAGGTGGATAATAAAAAGGACTGGAGCCATGATTTGCAGGGGATGATTAAAGCGATTACCCCTCAAACGCGCTTGATTTTCATTACGAATCCGACAAACCCCGTGGGCACCATGGTGTTCCAGGAAGAAATGGATGCTTTTATGGAGCAGGTGCCGAACCATGTCATTGTGGCATTTGACGAGGCTTATATTGATTTTGCAGATGTTAAGCCTGATACCCTCAAATATGTGAAGCAGGGGAAGAATGTTATTATTTTGAGAACTTTCTCTAAAGCGTATGGTTTAGCCGGTTTGCGTGCCGGTTATGGTATCACAACCCCAGAAATAGCAGATTTGCTTAACAAGGCCCGCACTCCTTTTAATATGAATCTAATGGCGCAAGCCGCAACCGTGGCTGCCCTTGATGATGAGGCACATTTAGCTGCGTCCGTTCACCTGGTCAATGAGGGCAAAAAGCAGTTCTATGCAGCTTTTGATAAATGGGGGATTGAATATATTCCCTCTCACGGCAATTTCATCCTTGTTAAAACAGGACGAGGCAGGGAGATTTTTAACTCCTGCCTCGCTCATGGCGTTATTCTCCGCCACATGGACGGTTATGGCTTACCTGATTACGTGCGCATCACCGTAGGTAATGAGAGAGAGAATGCCAGATGCTTGGCTGTGCTTGAATCTTTGTTGAATTAAATATTTAGTAAGACGGTCCACCGTTTCGAGGTGACAATGGTGTATAGGTAGCAGGATTTCCTTTTGCAAGGTGTCCTGCGGGCACGTCTTGAGTTATGATGGTGCCTGCAGAAATTACACAATTATCTCCAATGGTGACACCTTTGAGTATAATACAGCGCATGCCGATAAAACAACGCTCTCCAATTATGATAGGTTTGCCGGTAACCTTTTTGCAACCGAGCCATCCTACATTTTCATCATATTCGTGTTGCTTACAGTCATATATCACAGTGTCTGGCCCTATCATGGTATACTTACCAATACTGACTTTGTTGGCGCATACTATTTTACAGCCACTTAATCCGCAATTCTCATGCAGTTCTACAACTGCTTCAGGAGTAATTGTTGAAATGGATACTTGATTGGTTATAAGAGTGTTGTATCTTCTTTTTGAGTGAAGCGTTACTCTATCACCTATAACAATTTTGCTTCCTTTTTTTCGATAAAACCAAGGGAAACCACTGATGAACGTTTTTTTTCCAATTTGAATGCCTTTAATTCTATATATAAAGGCTTTAATGGAATAAATGAGCTTGATAACTTTAATTTTCATTTCTTTGTATAATGTTAAAATGAAAACAGAAACAATGTGCAAATTGGAAATATTATTTAATAAGACTCGCGTATAATTGTTGAATACCTTGTAACATCGTTTCTTCGCTTAAGGCCGTGCGGCATAATTCGTGATTATGTTTGCCCATTTTAAGAGAAGTATTTTTGTCCTGTGTAATGTGCAGAACTGCTTCTATAATTTTTTGGGGAGATTTAGTAGGAATAACGAAGCCGGAGAGCCCGTTTTCTACATATTGTTTGGCTCCGCATTCTTCAGTAACTATGCAAGGTAACCCTATAACTCTCGCTTCTTTGATAATATTAGGACAACAATCTGCAAGGCTAGGATGGACGACACACCAAGCGGATTGAAGCAAATCCGCAATCCGTTTTCTATCAACTCTCCCTAATGCTATGATATTTGGTGGAAGATTTGGGCGTTTCTGTGCATCTATTCCTGCCAACAGCAACCTGACATGAGACAATTGAGGACTTGAAAATGCAATGATTGCACTTTCTACATCTTTAACAGGAGTATCTGTGCCGGCCAGAACGCAATAAGGTTGATCTGAAATAGTTCTGTTAATTTTAAAGAAATCCTTGTTAGCTGAGTATTCCCATTGTATTACTGTTGTGTTAGGCGCAAGCTCTTTGCATCTTTCTACTGCCCACGAAGACTCAGCCGTTACGATTGTATATGCTTGCAAAGTAGCCGGTTCGAGCTTACTTTGTCTGATTTGAAATGGTGCCATGCTTGCGCGTTTAGCATATGCCGTCAGGACTCCCTGCATTGAAAGAATCTTTTTACCTTTAAAAGATTTTGCAGCTAGGGCATAAAAAGTTTCTGTTCCCCAAGCATGAACTATATCGGGGTTAATTTTTTTTAATGCTTTATGGATACAAAACCTTTCCCTTATGTAGTGGGTCATCTGCCCTAATCTTAAGCTGTAGGCAGGAAATATATGAAAAGTTTGATTATTAGCAACACTATGAATTGCTTTTTTTATTCCTTTACAAAATGTTATCCAATGAAATTCATATTCATGGCAAAGCGAAGGAAGTAATTGATACAGTGACACCAACCATACGGCATAATGCTGATTTGGTGCTGGTATGTCGCTGTTAATCAGCCATGCCGGAAATGAGGCAAGTATAGCTACCTTCTTTTTATTCATCGTTGTAAAAAAAGAGAGTATCCCCGTAATGGGGATACTCTGTATAATTGGAAAATTACTTATTGTTTACCCTTGCAAATTGCTTGAGGCGGAGGCCATTGAGGTGGATGAAGCCGGAGGCGTCGTCCTGGTTGTAGTCCTCATCTGTATAATCACCTTCCATTGTGGCAATTTCGTAACTGTAGAGGGAGTTCGGGCTCTTGCGTCCGGCGTACATGACATTGCCTTTGTAAAGCTTCAGTCGCACCTCGCCGTTAACGGTCTCCTGCGTTTTGGTAACGAGAGCTTGGATAGCTTCACGCTCCGGAGCGAACCAGAAACCGTTGTATACCATGGAGGCATAATCGGGAATAAGAGAGTCACGCACTTTCTGAGCCTCTCGATCCATGGTGATGGTCTCGATGTCGCGGTGGGCTGCCAGCAAGATGGTACCGCCAGGGGTCTCATAGATACCACGGCTCTTCATGCCAACGAAACGGTTCTCAATAATGTCAACACGCCCGATGCCATGCTTGCCTCCAAGGAAGTTGAGAACAAGCATTACGCCCAGCGGGTCAAGCAGGGTGTAACCATCTTTTTCTCCGATTGCCTTAGTACCAACAGTAGCCATGATTTCCTCAAGACCTTCGGTTTGCAAACCTACGATGTTACCTTTTTCAAAGAGGCATTGCAAGTATTGGGGGGTATCAGGAGCATCTTCCGGGGCAGAAGAAAGCAGGTACATACCACGGTCTTCCTCCTTGGTGGCATCATACCATGTATCCTCAAGGATACCTGCTTCGTACGAAATGTGCAGTAAGTTGCGGTCCATGGAGTAGGGCTTCTTCATGCTCTGGCGAATCGGAATGCCGTGAGACTCTGCATACTGAATCAGCTCGGAGCGACCGGGGAACTGATCACGCCACTCTTTCATGCGCCAAGGTGCAATCACCTGAAGCTGAGGAGCCAATGCGTTAATAGAAAGCTCGAAGCGCACCTGGTCGTTACCCTTGCCGGTAGCACCGTGAGCGATAGCGTCTGCTCCCTCTGCAATGGCAACATCTACCATAGCTTTAGAGATGCATGGACGAGCAATGGAGGTACCAAGCAGGTAACGCCCTTCATATACGGCATTTGCTTGGAACATCGGGAAAATGTAATTTGCTGCAAAATCAGCCTTAAGGTCGCCGATAATACACTTGGACGCACCTGTGGCAAGGGCCTTTTCTTCAAGGCCGTCAAGCTCCTCAGCTTGGCCTACGTCTGCACAGTATGCAATAATTTCGGCATTGTACTTCTCCTTGAGCCACACCAGAAGGACGGATGTGTCAAGGCCACCGGAGTATGCAAGAACGATCTTCATTTTAATTCAGTTACACGGCGGTTTACCGTGCACGCGCGAGAGTATACGGTATTGATGCCGTGTAGTAAAGCAAAAACTGTTTCAGTAACAGTGTTTTTTGCGTTAACCTGATTGGCAAATCCTCCGCAATCTCCACGCTGCCACTAATATCGGGCAAATTCCCATCAGTACCAGGTACAAGCTGTTTCTACTCAGCGTAGAGACGGAGCCTTCCTCAGTCTGTTGATTCATGCCGCAAAATGGCGTTGGCTGACGTGGGGCCAAGAAGAACCCTCTGTTCTCAGAAATACGGTTGTCTTTTCGTGCCAAGTTGACGCCTTCGCGCATTTCAACAATCTTCTGATTGGTAAAATAGAATTCTACGGCGTGTCCTTGTGAATCATCTCGCTTATCTAATTTTTCGGACAAATCATTCATCAACTCTTCGTTGAGTGTGAGGGCCGCTTTTCGAGATAAACGTAGAATATCTCGTGCATCATCAGTATTGAGAGCAGCCGAGTTTAACAAGAGCGCAGCACCGTTGACTAATCGAAGCTGGTTATTCAATTCTGTCCTGTTTTTATGGTGCCCTCGCTTCATTGCCTCGGACTTTTCTCGAAGCTCCTTACGCTTATCTTCAATTCGTTGATATTCTATATCCCACAGGTTATGGTGGGCTTGTGTTACAAACATCATCTCAAATGCGTAGCGCAAGGGACAAAGTTCTGCAATCAGGGGAATCGGCTTAGAAGAAATCTCGTGAGTGTTTTTGTCCTGATACGCTACTCGGTGACGTAAAGAAGAAAGCGGCTCCTCTATACAGTCCGGTAAGGCAGGGGTTTCGGGGCAAAACTCATTCATTTCTTCAAAACGAATAAGCGCTCCTGCTAATAGAATCTGCGGTACCAGCAGCAGGGGTACAATGTTGAGCGCAGTTTTCTCCGACCTCACCAAGGACGACACCATCAATGATAGAGAAATGCCTATAAAAGCAGTTAGCACCATAATGCCGAAATGCGGCCAAAATAAGGATTGTATCTCCAAAATGGCGTTACTTACCCACAAATACAATGCACATTGAATGGCGGCTATGCCGGTCAAAACAATGACCTTAGAAAGTAAATATCCCGGAATAAATAGTTTATAATTACTTTCTCGTCTAATCAAATTACGGTCACGTATGATTTCACACGCTGAATCCGTAAGCCCGAAAAACATGGCTAACACCAGAGAGAGAAAGAGGTATTCACTTATGTGCAGCGAATGATAAAAAATATAATTATCTGTAGATGATGAGCGTAATGTACCGGCTATAAGCAATGCCAGAACCGGCGATTCCAGCAGAAGGGCATATAAACTCATTCGGCTGCGGATGCGACTGATGAATGTGCGCTGAAGCCAGAGTTTGAATAATCGCCATAATTCAACAACCGAGCGCCGCGGTAATGGGGGAATCGGGCGATGTGATTTATCTTCGGTAGTAATTGAACTCTTCCTGCTGTAACGGTGCTTTTCAAATCGCTCCTGCCAAAGATTAGAGTTAAGAAGTCTGTTTTTTCCTAATCGTTTGAAAGGTGCCGACATCACCTCAAATGCAAACTCCGCGCCGCCGGCGGCGCGAGCTTCGCGTGATACATGCAGCCCCAATTCTCGTGCAGCTGTTTGGAAATACGCTTGCATTTCGGCAGGCGTGCCCCAAAAAGCCATCTGGCCGCAATCATTGAGAACCATTACTTTCGAAAATTGATTCAAAATACTCTGCGAAGGACGATGCAAAGAGCAGATGACGATTCGTCCCGCAGACATATCTTTCAGCGTATCAATGACATATTCTGCATCGCTGGAGGCCAGTCCGCTGATTGGCTCGTCAATAAGGAATACCTCTGACGTAGCCGTCAAATCCAATGCCAAGTTTAAGCGGGTTCTTTCTCCATCGGAAAGGGTTCTTTCCCCTTTTTTGCCGACTCTTCGCTCAATCAGGTGTGAAAGCCCCACAAAATTAAGCACAGCTTGCACACGGCGCATTCTGTCCGCGTAAGTCAGGCGTGGGCGTCGTGAAATGGAAGCCTGATACACATGCTCTCCCACCGTCATGGTCTCATCCAAAATGTCTTCTCTGGGAATGAAAGCAATGTGTCTGCGCAGGGCCGAAGCGCCGGGAGTCAGGCGTTCATCATTGTAATGAATGGAGCCGAACGACGGGGATAGGTGCCCCGCCAGCATATTGAGCAGTGTACTTTTACCGGAGCCGCTGGGCCCTAAAATACAAGCCATTTCTCCTCGCTTGAGAGTAAAGTCGATATTGTCTACAACTCTACCCGAACGTACAAAATCACGCGTAAGACCTTTTACGGTTAATTCGTTTATCAGAGACGTCTCTTCATCCAGCACTCCAGCAGAAAAACGGCATCGTAAAAATTGTAGAGTTCCCAACGCAATCAAATCACCGTCGCTCAAGGAAACGGTGTCATCTTTAATTACTTGGTCATTGATGGAGATGGCGTGGCGAGCTCCTTCAATGAATCTTATCTGCCCGGCATTTGTAACACGTGAATAGCTTACTTCGAAAATAACACCCGGTGCTAATCCGGGGGTAAGCATCAGTGCCCCCATTTTATTAACATAGGGCAGGTTGGTGACTAAGATTTTTCTGCTATCAGGAGCCAATTGGTAACTCTTACTCGGACTAGCTATATGATGCAGCTCTGCAAAATAATAAGGGCCTAATCCCTTTACCGTAAAAGGTGAATAATGCGAAGTGCAAACAGAACTGTCGGTTGATAGAGGCGTGCCGTCAATGACGATATCTGCATCTTTGTTCAGGATTTCAATTTCTACATGTACACCGAATTTTAATTTAGCGATACAATTTTTGAAACGATAGCGTGATATATATACCTCATCATTTTCACAATGCAGAAAAGCCGCCAAATCTGCATTAGTGTATTGCGTTTGGATTAGTGAGCGAATAACGCTGTACCTCAGGCGCCCTCCATTCAGTTCTATATATTGACCGGGAGACATGATTTGCATATCCCCCTTGTGCAGGATTCTGCCATGAAGCTGTATGGTTTTATTTGCGTCATTGACTATCAGCAAGATGTTGGCGCAGCTGATAGCTCTGAAACGCACACCTTCATCCAGTTCTGATAAAGTTACATTGGCGTATGCTATATCTCTCGAAAAACGTAAAACCTCCAGTGGAGCAGGGGCCAACAACCCCGGTGTACATACTAACTTTTCAATTAAACGTGATTGTCCCGGTAGATTCAGACCATTTGCTACTCTATCGAAGAGAGAGGGGTTGGTGAGGTCTCCGCCCACACGGTAAAGCATAGTAAGAATCTCTAACGCAAGAGCTGTTCTCTCTGCTGTTGTTCTATCTGCCGCCGCAATGGTGAGAGTATGAGATAATGAATATTCTGCTGTATAAGCCTGTTGAAAACGCTCTGCCAACCAACTGTGCTCAACATTGGGAAAATCATAGCGCAGCATGTCCATGGTTGTGTCCATGTCATCCATGCTTAAGCCCTCTACCTGGGCCATAATGGTAGCAAACAAGTCTACCACTTCGGCGGCATGCGCTCGGCGGGATTCGTCTCGCGATGCTAAACGCGTAGGCTCTTTAGTGAGTCTCTCTGCAAATTTGCTGCGTATTGTGCGCAATTTACGCCGCACAAATTGCAGTGAACGGCTCCACCTCTGCGAGAAACGACTAAACATCAGTTTGGGGTAAACTCTGTTTTGCCTGCTCCGGGGCATCTCTGCTCCCAGCCGGGGAAGTTCCATTTATAAGGAAAATCTTTGCACTGCTGGGGTTTCACCGCTTGAATGCGACATCCCGATTCTGTAAGCATGATACAGGCTCCGTCTTCGGCATCTATGATGGAAAGCCCTCTGCGATTTCGCTGTAATCGGCAATACTGTTCAATGAAATCTTCTTCCTTCATGTTCAGATACGCTGCAATTGCAGTAATATCTTCATCGGTAACGCAAACATCGCCCTCCCAACGGCAACAGGCACCGCATCTCTGACAAGTGTGTATTACGGGTGATTCACTCATGTTTCAGGGAATATACTTATATTTGCCACGGTTTACGTTTTGCCTCTGTAATATGAGGTGGTCTCACATAAATGGGCTCAGCAGGGGTGCATTTCAATTCTTCCTGCTTGGCTTCAGGTAAGGCCCGCCAGGCATGTATCAAAGCCTCGGCTGTTGGCTTAATATCGTATTGTTCAGCCTCCAATCCATGCTTGTCCAGTGTTTCTTTGCTTTCAATAGTCACAATCGGCAATCCTTGCCGGATGGCATCTTTCAGCTCATCAAGAGTCATGACTGTGATTTCTCCGGTTGTTTTTAATACCGTCCACCCTCCACGTTTTGCATCAGACACCATGCCGGTGTTCAAGGGTGCTAAGCCGAGCCATGAACAGATGCTGACAACTTTTGATTCTTTAACCGCTGCAATACCGACTGCCGCTGCTAAAGCTACTCGTACCCCGCCATAACTACCGGGGCCTGCACCTATGAGAATCAAATCTAACGTGTCTTCCCCCAAGTCTGATAATGCTTTTTCAAGAGCCGGGAAAAGAAATGAATCATGGTTGCGCTCAGCTTGCCACACCGCTGTGCTACACATCTCTTCGCCCTTCATTAAGCAGAGGGATGCATCTTTTGTAGAGGTTTCAATGGCAAGAATGTTCATGCATGGGTGAGTTTTGCAGTTGTCCATTTGCCGCGAGATACAACTTTTAATACCTTAAGACCTTCCGCACGTGCGGCTGCAAGTGTTTCCTCGGCTTGAGAATTCAGAATGCCGGAGATAATAAGAATGCTGTTTTTCGGTTTCATTGCTGCTTTTAAACGGGCAAAAGCTTTAACCAGTACAGCAGAAAAAAGGTTTGCCAATACCACATCTGCTTTTTCTTCGCTCGAGGGAGCCCATTCAAAAACATCGGCTTGGAAAAGCTCTAAATTGTCGGCACCTCCGTTTCTATCAATGTTTTTACGTGCAACTTCTACCGCAATGGGGTCAAAATCAAAACTGATGGCTTTTTCAGCACCGAGTCTCAGGCCGGCTAAAGCCAATACGCCGGTGCCGCACCCTATATCGGTGAGTGTCCAAGGTTGCTTTCTTGATTTTATTTCATCACACAGCATGCGCAGGCAAGTGGATGTTGTGGCGTGGTTGCCTGTGCCGAATGCTCGTTCTGCCGGGAATGTTAAAATGATTCTGCCCGGATACTGCTGCTGCAAGGCCGCTAGGATTTTAGCATCAGAACTGGCAGAAATAACTAATCTGTCGCGAATAATCAACGGCGGTGTGTTTTCGGGAGCCGTTGCTGCTACCCAATCTACCGTATCTACTTTTTCTGTTTTACCTGCATAGCAGGCCTGTAATATGTAAGCCTCTTCTTCGTTTTCTGTGTATACATCAATATTGACTCTCTCGGCATTAAAGCCTTCAGAAAACACAGCCCCCGGCAGATGGCTGAGCTTATCTTGCCATTCTACTTCGTTGGCTTTATAAATCGTTTTTTTCCAAACCCACATCATTGTTAATTTATTGTTTTTCGGTTTGCATCAATTGCACGTTATCCTCTAAGGGGGAAGAACCCAAACTTTGAGCATCTTCAAACGACATCAGGAAAAGCTGCCCAGTTTCTTTGATTTGCCCGTAAAAGAGCGGGGTGTCTTCATGATTGTTGGCCGGCGCCAATTCTATAGTGTATGTTACGTTTTTAACAGGTCTTACATTGAATGCCTGCTCTCGGAATTTGTCAGCCAGTTCAGAATTATCATCTAATGCGGCTTCCGCTCCATCTTGTCGGTAGCTTCCGCTCTCGTCCATATTGTCATGCCCGAGCTCGTGCGCATCTGCTATGATGGCCTCAGCGTTGGAGTGATCGATAACTTCCAACTCAACGGTAAGAGTGAAAACAGGATTTTGCAGTTTTCTGACAGCGTCCTCGTCATAATCATCCAACCATTCTTTCACCTTAATTTTACGCACTCGGTCCACGCAGTTCAGTGCACGGTGCGGGTTAATGTTTGCAGTAATGTCAACGCCTCCCAGTGTGCCGCTCCAAGACTCGGCTATTGATTCATAATCGAGAACCAACGGCGCTTGGTGGTAACCGAGAGTAAAGCGCTTCAGCTCAGATATGTGGAAACTGAGCAAGTTTCTGGCCTTCCAAGCATTCTGTTGTAAGGCTAAATTACGCGTATGTTTATGACTGAGCTTGTAGATAGCGTCTCCGTTTTCCTCCATGGCGTAGCGTACAAAAGCACCGGTTTCGCCATCTTGCTGAAGGGCAATCGAGTATATTTTTACCGCACGATCTTTGATTAAGGGTAAATCCGTACCGAAAATCGAGGTGCGGAATGCACATGAGCGAGGAGTAATGAAGATACGGTAATCCGGCGTATACAAACCGTATTTGCGAATGAGCTCACTGCGTTTAGCTTGGCTTTGTTCATCCGTAGCAGTGGGTAAATCTTCCACAATAGCTTCAACAGGAATTGTGCGGAAACTACGCAGGAAATTACGAACAATTTCGGTTTCTGCTTCAATCGGGCGGCGCCCCTGTGCTTCTACAGTCCACGCATCTTGTGTATTACTTTCTTTAATGCCGGGGATGAGAGTCAGGCGGAGGGGGTAACGGCTGTTGCGTGAGCGTATGAGAACACATTCAACATCTCGCTCATCGAAAGATGTTAAACGTTTGGAGCGTAAGTCATCTTGCGCAAGAGGTAAATCTCCAGTATAGATTTCATTGAGTCCGCGGTATTTGGCAATATCATCTGCCGGTAATACGGGCATGCTGAAAACACCGTTTACAATAGATGAGAACCCACCTTTGCGGCGCATTTTCGGCTCTGCCTGTAGGGTAAATACCACATCTCGGTTATTTACGGTTGCGTAGCACATAGCCCCAATGGTCGAGAACTCTGATTGTGCTGCAAACGGTGAATATAAGTGTATGCTTTGTGTGCTTTCGGCACCGGTTTTATCATTTTTACAACGAATAGTTATAGAATGAGCCGGAGTGGATTTCAACTTTACATCGGTTGCGTTTTGAACTCGCACCGCTTCTAGGCTGCAAAGCATACCCAATAGCTTAGCTGCTACTTCTTGGTCTGCAAGTGTGTTGTTGTGTTCTGTTTTAAGATACCATGGAGAATCGCAGTTATTTCTGTGCAGTACAAGTGTGCTGTTATCTTCTGTCTGAAGCTGAATTTCTATAACTTGATTCGGGTCAAAGCGCAAAGGCTTCGGGTCTCGGAGATTACGCAGTCCGTTTGCAAAGAGTGGGGTAATGTTGCCACTCACAACGTGTACTCGCTCATCATCTCCATAAAAGTTTGTTTGCAAATAGGTAGTAGGTACTACATGTTTGCCGTCACCGACGGAAGCCAGCCATGGGGCTTCTTTGCCCAGTTTGAAGCGCGCAGCCGTTGTCAAGTTATCGCCGGAAGGCATTTTGAGCGTAACGGCGCAAAAGTCTGAGGCAAACCCGAAGTCTCTCATGTTGCGACGGGCTGTCTCGTCTAAGCTGAGTGTATCGATAATGGTTGCACTTTCGGCAAATGCCAAGATATATTCTGCAACCACGGGATTAAGCTTATCCTTAAAGGGGGTGATTATCCACCAATCACCGTTAGCATCTTTTTCGCACTCAATTTTTTCGTGCAAATCCGTCAATCTCATCCAGCAAACCTTATCAAAATGCTGAGTGTGTTCATTGGTGAAAAGCGGCATGCCGGGAGTTACACGATACCAACCGGTGAGTTTTGCAAGATTACCGTCAATTGTCAGAAAGACAGATGCGGTAATCAGCAATGCTGTTACTATTGCCAGTAATATGGTCGTGAAAAGTTTCATGGAGCGATTCTTTTATTAATGGCGTCTCGTGTTCCAAATGAAAATGGCAATCAGCAGAGACATAAGCGGCATGATGATAAGAGTGAGGTGTTCAACCGCGCTGCGGGAATGTCTGTTCAAGTCAATCTTAACCGTTAGGTCATAATTGGAGCTTTTGCCTGCATATTCAGGGCGTTCCGTCATCCATGCCCAGATAGAGCGCAAGTAATCGCGCACCTCTTTACGTGCACCTTCTTCTGACAACATGTCAAGGTTGCCGACCGCTACCAAGGTATTAAGTCTGTTGGGGTCATCGGCACTACCACGAGTAGTGGCTGCTGCTACGCACAGGGGCCCATCAATGTCGTCTCCGTCAATTCTTGCACCTCGGCTGGGGTTAGTCTCACCATAATAGTCCATAGAGGTCATGATGAGAGGGTATTGATTCAAACGCTTAGCTGAGGCAATGCTTTCATCAGCATTGTTTAAGGAGAAGGAGCGGCAACGCCCCTCAAGTTGCGTGGTGTTGTTCCAGAAATTCGTAGCACAATCCAAGCTCTTGGGGAAGAATACAGAGATGTTGTTTACTAATCTCTGGCTGTCTTTGAGCAAAATACGATCATCTCCGTTAGGTTGGATACCGTTTTCGCGGAGGAACTGGTACAAGTTACTCAAACGTGGGCCTCTTACAGCTTTAGCTTGTGTTCCTTCTTCGTTTTTCAAAGTTTTAGTATCAAAATAGGGCAGGGAGGGGTCAAGTGCTATGAAGATGGATTTACGCTCATTTCTATCCCAGAACTTGCGCAGCGTAGCTACTTGGCACGGCTCAAAATCAAATTGCGGCGCTATAATGATAAGCCCTTCTGCATCATCCGGCATTTCCTGCTCGTCTGTTTCACTCAAAACAATGGGTTCCAGCTTGATATTGAGGGAACCGGTGATGGTACGAATCAAAGAAATGGTTTCATATTGAAGCTGTCCGTTTTGGTCAAGTTGAACACCGCCTTTATTGGCCACAACGTACATTTTGCGTTGTCGTCCTTCTATAGCCTTGATGATTTCCGTGCAAAGAACCTCGTCCATCATGAGGGCCACTACGTTTCTCTTGCCATCGGGCTGGGTTTCATATTTAAGGAATGCTGAGCCCGGAATGCGGCTGTACTGATTTGCTTTTTCCGGGTCTGCATCATAATGGTCGATGGGCGCCTCTTTATTTTCACGCGCGTCCACAATACAAAGTTCTTGATTGAACTTAACTTTGTAAATATCTTCAATTTCGTGAGCTCTGCCGGGTTGGCGCAGCGGGTCAAAGCATTCTACCTCAATCTTACCGTTAGCGTAACGCTTGTACTCCTCCAGCAGAACATACATGCGGTGGTAACCCGGTACAGATGAGGGGAATGCAAAAATGATACGGATGGGCGTTTCTCGTTTTTGAATGGCATCGCTCGTGAGAACATTTTTAGTTCTCTCGGAAATGGAGTAACTTTCATACTCCGACAGGTCTACGCGGCCATATTCGCGGCAACCGATATAGTTGCAGCAGATAACAATGATTATTAATAACACCAGATTCAACCATGCCAACGGTGAGCCTTTCGGGCGGCGCGCATCGGGGTGTCCGGTATATTCTTTTTTGCTCATAAATTTTGAAAGGTAAATAGTTGTGGTGAATCAGCGGGTCCAGCGGCGGTAGTCAACCAAGCGCTTAGTTAAGGCGAGAATGCAGACAGTCATTGAAAGATAGAGTACTACCGGGCGTGTATCCATTACGCCGCTTGTAAATGAGCGGAATTGCTCAGAGCAGGAAATATAATGGAAAATCGGCGCTGCGGGGAACTCTCCCCACAAATCTGTTACACGTCCCATAAAGTAATACATAATCATGAGACATGTGCAGAAAATGGCGGAAATAATCTGGCTTCTTGTAACAGATGAGCAGAGAATCCCCAAGGCAATAAAGAATGCACCCGTTAATGCCAAAATGCAATAGACACCAACCCAATCGGCCAACATGTAGGTTATAGTCGTTTCACTTTGCTCAGCGTAGCGGATGAGTGTATAAAAGTTGCCGATTTCGCTCATCCAAGGATAAAGCAGCATGGGTAGCCAGAGTATGATATAGAAGGTATATGCAGCCAGATATTTGCCCATGAGAATTTGGCTTGTTGTAACAGGGGCTGTCAAAAGACCTTCCAATGTGCCGAGTCGCTCTTCCTCTGCGAATGTTCTCATGGTAATGAGCGGGAATATGAATATGAAGAGCAGCAGGAAGAAGAGACTATCGGTCATGTAGTACATGACTCCATTACCCGTGGCTTGTGTCATTGTCTCCAGCACAGCTTGCAGCATTAATCCCTGAATACCCATTGTGCAGGTAAGAATTACCCAGCCGAATGGTACACAAAGATATCCTTTGAGTTCTTTGGTGTAAATCACCCAAAGTGTTGAGAAGTAGCTTTGCAGATTACGCATGAAAGCCCCCGTTTTTTTTGTAGCCGGAGCAGGGGGGCAAGATGCAGTAGAGTCTTTCATTTCAGTTTCCATGTGTATTATAAGAGTATAGAGCGTTATCAGTCGCGGCGGGTCATTTCAACAAACACATCTTCCAAGCTGGGGATATGTCGGTAAATATGGCGGGTTGCATACCCGTGTGCTGCTATAATGGCGGCAGCTTTTTCTCGTGTATCGGTGCCGGGCTCAGCGCGCACAAGTAAGCGGTGCCAATCTCCCGGCAGGGTGTCCTCCACTATAACCTTTTTGACGGGTTCAAATGCTTCAAGTTCTCGTACAATTGTATCCAAATCTCCTTTAAATTCAATGGATACACGACCGGCCGCGCGAAGTCCTTTGGTGAGATTCAACGGCGTATCCGCGGCTTTAATTTCGCCTTGGTCTATGATAATGACTTTATTGCAAATCATTTCTACCTCACTGAGGATGTGAGTGGAAAGAATAACAGTGTGATTTTCTGATAATGAACGTATAAGTTCGCGAATTTGTCGTATTTGATTGGGGTCTAAACCGTTGGTCGGTTCATCCAGTATCAGCAAATCAGGTTTGGAGAGCAGGGCGTCTGCCAACCCTACACGCTGGCGATACCCTTTGGAAAGCGTACTGATTAGGTTTTTGCGTTTCGGGTCGAGGCCACATGTGTCAATAACGTATCCTACCTGTTTGCGTATATCGCTACCCCTTAACCCCTTTAATCGAGCACGGTAAATAAGGTAATCCGTAACGCGCATTTCATCATACAACGGTACATTCTCAGGCATGTAGCCTAAATGACGGCGGGATTCTACCGGTTGATCCAGTATATCGTATCCCGCAATTCTTGCGGTGCCGGCTGTCGGCGGCAGATATCCCGTCAACATTTTCATTGTTGTTGTTTTTCCCGCGCCGTTCGGCCCGAGAAAACCTACGATTTCTCCTTTCTCAATCGTAAAACTCGCATCCTTTACCGCTGTGAAACGACCGAACGTTTTGTGTAAATGTTCTGCTACTACCATGCTCATACGCGTTGTCTATTCTATCATCTTTCTCCTGCGTTTCAAGCGGAAAGTACCGTGTTGACTCATATATGCGGAAATGCTATTTATAATTTTGCATTACATATATTATGCGAAGTCGCAACTTGGATTACTATTTCTGCTTTTCTCTTTAAATTTGCGTGAGAATTGAAAATTCAGATTCTGTGTGTACATCTCTACGGCAAAACGAAATCTCAGGCAGAAATAGATTTAAGGAGTTGGTGTAAATCACTCATTTGTTCAGTAGCGGCTGAGAAATCGGATGCCTTAGTCATACGGTTAGGAATGGCTACACATGGAATTCCGGCGCGTGCTGCGGAAATGGTGCCGTTCTCCGAATCTTCAATAATGATACAATGCTCAGGCGGTACGTCAAGGCATTCTCGCGCAGCCAGAAACAAAGCCGGATTGGGTTTTACCGGGAATCCATCCGTACGCGTAAATACGCCTTTGAAGTAATGCATGATGCCAAGTTTTTCCAACCATCCGGCAACCCATCGTCTGGAGGATGACGACGCAACGGCCATGGGGATATCGTGTTCTTTACACCATTGAAGCAGCTCCGCAGCACCCGGCATTAACCCCATGCGTTCCAAATCGGCTTCCAGCATGGCTTGTCTGGCCGGAGTTTCTACCTCCCAATCATATTTTTTGCCGGTGAGAGATTCCAGATAATCCGCAGGATTCCAGTGAGAATAACCGGCTCCTAAACATGGAGAATACGTTTCAATATCAATCGTTTGTCCCTCTCTGCGGAACAAATGTACCCATGATTGGTATATAGCCCATTCAGTATCAACGAGTACGCCGTCGAAGTCGAAAATGATTCCTTTAACCGGCATCAGAGTTCACCTTTCATTCTGGCTTGCATCCATTCACGGAATGATCTGTGAGCCAAGTTTTTACGGAAGATATAAATAGCTATAACCGTGTAAATGACATTGGGAATCCATGCACTTATCCAAGCTTGGATAACGCCGGCTTCACCCATGGCCGGGAATACGCGGTATAAGAACAGCATGAGCGCTGCAAGAATAATGGCAATACCAATACCCTTCATAGTACCACGGCGCTGGAATGTTACAGAACTGGGAATTGCAAGCAATACAAGCACCATGCAAGTAAAGATTCTTGCTATTCTTACATGCCACTCCGTGCGGCGTTTGTAGCGATCTTCTCTGGACCCTGCTCCGGACTTGATGTAATCATATAAGGCAGACGTACCCATCGCATCGATTCTTCCTCCCGGGCCCGGGCTGATAATTTGGTAAGGTTTCTCATCGAAATCGCACACCAATTTCTCATGATGCACACCATCAGAGGGTCTCACATTGGGTTCTGCATTTTCGTGAATGTAGACATTGTACAGAGTCCACGTTGCATCAGCCTTGTTCCAAATAGCTTCATCAGCAAAATACTGCACCACGGGTTTTCCCTTATTCGTTTTGTCGAACTGTTTGATTTCGACATCTTTCATGGGAGCCCCGGGATTATCAATAGTTGAGGGATGATTTACAATCCAGTGACGGGCGCTGGATTCGCTGCGGTATACAACAGCAGCCGCGCTGCCATCTGCATTTCTCTGCTGCTTTAACTGTATTTGTCTGTACAGCATACCGTTGGGCGCCCAGTGAAAACCGAATATGCCGTAGGCAACGGAGATAATGACACCAAAGATGAAAATGGGTCTGCACAAGCTCAGTAGCGAGCGCCCGGACTGCATCATACCCACAATTTCACATGTGCCGGACAACTTGCTCAAGCACCACATGGTGCCCATCATCAATGTGTAAGGTAAAATCTGGTACATGAACATCGGCATCTGAGAGCCATAGAACTTCAGAGCCTGAATGACCGGGTCATCAAAACGAGAGCGAAAACGCTCCATGTTGTCGGTAAAGTCTGCCAAAATGTAGATGAGCAGCAAAATAAGAGTACACATCATGAAGTAACTGATGAAGTTACGCGACATGTACCTGTCTATTGTGCTCATAAACGCATAGCAGAGAGCGCCTATAAACGGCAGATAGCAAAGCAAACCTAAAAAAATCGGTCTGCATAACTGTTCGATGGGATAACTTTCGGGCATACCGGGTACTTCCCATTTCATCTGCTCTAATTCAGATGGCACAAGATACCATGCTAAAAGTGTACCCAGCACCAGCCAAATAATTGCCGGCATTAATCTTTGTACGATATTCTTCAAACCCCTGCTCTCCTGTTATCGTTTATCAACAACCTCTGGCTAAACGCTCTGCAAGATATGAGGGCAAGCCTGCCTCCAATATAGCATTCTGTGCACCTGCAATATCATACACAACTCTCTTCATGATGACCATGTTGATATCTGAGTCGAAAATGGCATAACACGCGCGCGGGTCATTGTCTCGGGGTTGCCCCACAGAGCCGACATTCACAAAATATTTGTGCCCATCACTCGGATACAACTCAGCATAACCATTCATTACCAAATTATGCGCAAAATCATAATCCTCGGTCGCGTGGCGGCCGTCCCAACAATAAATCTTGGGTATATGGGTATGCCCATGGAAGCATAATTGCGAGAATTGCCGCGCGAAGTTACCGGCAGCATCGTTGGCGTTAATGATATAATTCCAAGCCTTGGGTTGATCCAAGGTGGAATGCACAATGGTAAAAGATGATGGTTTACCCCCGCTTGGGCGCACTATGCGCTGGTATTGCAGGCGTGCCAGCCATTGGAGCTGCTCATCGTTCAGTTGGCGAACCGTCCACTCCATTGCTTCTCTGGCCAAATCGTTCATCTTTTCGTAGACCGGATTCACCACCTCAGCATCGTGATTTCCTTTTACCACCGGACAATTCAATTGTCGGATATAGTCTACGCAGGTTCCCGGGTAGGCATTGTAGCCAACAATATCGCCCAGACACACCACTTCGGTGCATCGTTCCTGGTCAAAAGCATCCGTCATTACCGCGTACAACGCGTGGTAATTCGAATGAATATCACTGATGATTGCCGTTCTCGACATGTTATACTGACTTGTATAGCATAGATTTCCCGATGTGACAAGATAATTCTGCCTTAAAATCGGGAATATCGGTAAAATTTACTTGGTAAGACCATCTTGTTTTGCTTGATTCCAGTATGCGTACTCGGAGCGATTGAAGTCCACATACTCAGGAGACAAGTCGGTGGTATATACCACATATTCTTCATTACCGAGGTTGAGATTGATTCTCACGGTGAACTCTTTGGCCTGCACACGCTCACGCAAATCATCACTGGGGGTATCGGTTTGTTCACCGCCACGGCAGGCAGGTAACCCGGCGATATCGATGTCTATTTTTTCTTCGCGAACACGAGTTCCGCTGTAACCAACGGCATGAATGATGCGTCCCCAGTTGGGGTCGCCACCGTTCCAGGAACTCTTAACGAGCGAGGATTTCGCGACACCTTCTGCTACGCGCTTTGCTTCGGCTGCAGTGGGAGCACCCTCCACCTGCACGGTAACAAACTTGGTAACACGCTCACCATCTTGAACAATGCGACGAGCCTGCTCCATCAGCACGTACTCCAGAGCCTGCACGAAAGTATCCCAACCTTCCGAGCCCGGGGCCAAGGTAACACCGGCTGCACCGTTGGCCAATACCAAGCATGTGTCATTGGTGCTCATGTCACCATCAATGGTGATGCGGTTAAAGGTTTTGGAAACTCCGTTTTTAACAATGGCGTCCAAATCTTCACGGCTTATGGCAGCATCCGTGCACACGAGGCAAATCATAGTAGCCATGCAAGGGGCAATCATGCCTGCGCCTTTGCAACAGGAACCAATGCGTACAATCTTGCCGCCGATAGTTACCTCTACCGCCACTTCTTTTTCTCGTGTGTCACTGGTGATAATGGCAGAGGCTACATCGTGCCCCTTCTCTGCGGAGAGATTTTCACACAGTTCCGGCAAGCGGGGTTCAATGCGTACCATGGGCATGGGTAAGCCGATAACGCCGGTTGAACATACGGCAACTTCAGAGGCTTTCAAGCCGAGATTTTTGGCAATAATGCTGCACTCCTTACGAGCCACTGCCACACCGGCGGCTCCGGTACAGGCATTAGCGTTGCCGCTGTTTGCTACGATGGCTCGCACGTTGCCTCTCTTCAAGTGGCTTTGGCTTACACGTACACATGCTGCCCTAACTCGGTTAGTGGTGAATGTGCCGGCAGACGTTGTCGGCTCGGTAGAATATACAAGTGCTAAATCCAGTCGTGTAGCGGTAGGTTTCTTGATTCCGCAGGCGAGAGCATTGGCTACATAACCCTTGGCAGCTGTTACGCCGCCCGTAATCTCCTTGAATGAGCAATCTGACATGGCAAATATGTTACTGAGTACCCTTAGATTCTGCCATACCCGAGGCGTATCTGCAAGCGAAAAATGCACTTTACTGACAGGATGCAGCGCATATTATGTGCGAATTGCCTTGCTAAATACATTTTGAACCGTTATAATGTGGGCGCAGGAGGCCTGCCGGCTCCTAGTGTATCGGTATGCAAAAGACCTCATATTTATCAAGTAGTTGTAAGCGCAACGTGCCGTCTTCGTTCATGATGCGTTGTTCTCGTCTGCGCATGACGCGTCAGCGCCGTATTGTGATTGATATTTTGCTGGCATCGGAGGATCATCCGACTGCTGCACAGATATACGAACGCTCGCGAGCGGTGATGCCGGGTATATCCTTGGCTACCATTTACAATAGTTTAGAGGCCTTGGTGGAGGCCAAGCTGGTGAATCATTTGCATCCCGACAATGGGCCCAGCCGCTATTGCCCCAATGTTGTGCCGCATATTCACTTGATGGATGATAAAACTCAGCGTGTTATTGATGTGCAACTGAGAGATGGCCTTACCCCTGAGGATGTATTTGACTTGCCCGAAGGTGTAACGATTGACACCATGGAGGCCTATTTGCACGGGGCTATTCCCGATAAGTATTTTTCTGAACATTAATCATGAGTCTTGTAATCAAAAATCTGTACGCGCGCGTGAAAGATGGCGCGACTATTCTTAACGGTGTAAGTCTTGAAATCCCCAAAGGCGAGGTACATGCCATCATGGGCCCCAATGGCTCCGGCAAAAGTACACTTTCCAAAGTACTGTGCGGGCATCCTGACTATGAGGTTATCTCCGGTACGGCAGAGCTGGACGGTCAGGACTTGTTTGCCATGAGCGTGGATGAGAGAAGCCGCGCCGGTCTTTTCTTAGCGTTCCAGTATCCGGTTGAAGTACCCGGTGTAAGTAATGCTAATTTCATGCGAGCTGCATTGCAAGCTCGTTTGCCCAAGGGCGAAGAGTTGGATGCCGTTTCTTTTTACAAGACCATGCGTTCCACCATGGCTCAGTTGGGCATGGATACCAAGTTTACGGCACGTGCTGTTAATGAGGGGTTCTCCGGTGGTGAAAAGAAGCGTAATGATGTATTGCAGATGATGATGCTTGAGCCCACGTATGCTATTCTTGATGAGACGGATAGTGGCTTGGACGTAGATGCCCTGCGCATTGTGTCCGACGGTGTTAACGCTATGCGAGCACCTTTCCGCAGCTTCATGATTATTACCCACTACAAGCGTTTGCTTGACTACATTCGCCCCGATGTGGTGCATGTGTTGTACAAAGGAAAGATTGTACGCACCGCCGGGTATGAGCTTGTTGAGCAAATTGAAGAAAACGGCTTTGACTTTTTGAAAACTGAAGCGTGATGGATGAATCTCCCTTCCAGATAGATACTCGCGGTGAGTTTGTCTTCCCGGAGAATCACCGTTTTGATGCGGGCTATGGCTTAACAGAAGCTACGATTGATTACATCTGTGATGCCAAGGGTGAGCCCGATTGGGTGCGTGCATTCCGTAAGGATGCTCTGCGTCGCTTCCATGAGATGCCTATGCCTACACATTGGGCGCCTGAAGGCATCAACGACTTGGATTTTGATAAGATTCGCTATTATCTTGCTCACGGTACGGCTCCTTATAAGAGCTGGGAGGATGTGCCGGATGACGTGAAACGTACGTTCGAGAGATTGGGCGTACCTGAGCAGGAGCGTGCATTCCTTGCCGGTGTGGATGCTCAGTATGATTCTGAGACAGCATATAACAACATGCGCGAGGAGCTCAGCAAACAAGGCGTTATCTTTGTAAACTCAACAGAAGGATTGCGTGAATATGAACACATCTTCCGTCCTTGGTTCGGTAAGGTGATTCCTGTGAATGATAACAAGTTTTCTGCGCTTAATCATGCTGCTTTTTCCGGTGGCTCGTTCATCTATGTTCCTAAGGGGGTGAAACTGTCTCAGCCTTTGCAGGCATATTTCCGTATCAACTCTGAGAGCATGGGGCAATTTGAGCGCACTCTTATCATTGCCGATGAAGGTGCTGAGTTGATGTATATGGAGGGCTGTACGGCACCTAAATATGATAGTGCTACCCTGCACTCCGGTGTTGTTGAGCTCGTAGCCCTTAAAGGTGCCAAGATTCAATACGTCACCGTGCAGAACTGGGCAACCAATGTATATAATTTGGTGATTCAGCGTGGCTTGGCTATGGAGGATGCAGAAATCCGCTGGATTGACTGCAACATCGGTTCCGGTCTTACCATGAAATATCCTGCCGTTGTGTTGCAGGGGCGTCGCGCTCGTGGTGAGGTTATCAGCATTTCATTGGCTCATAGCGGGCAGTTGCAAGATACCGGTGCTCGTATGATTCATGCTGCCCCCGAAACGACGTCCAACATCGTGGCCAAATCTATTTCCATTGGAGAGGGCCGCGCCAGTTATCGTGGTGAAGTTAATGTCCTGAAGGGAATGAAAGGCTGCAAAAACAATACCGAGTGTGATGCCTTGCTTATCAACGCAACCAGCCGTACGGATACGTATCCTGCCATCAGCGTTAACGGCAATGCCTCCGCCGTGCAGCATGAGGCCTCTGTTTCTCAGGTGGATGAGGAGATGCTTTTCTATATGCAGCAACGCGGATTAACTCGCGCTCAAGCCATGAGTTTGGCTGTCAACGGTTTTATCAATGATTTGGTAAAAGAATTCCCCATGGAGTACTCGGTTGAGCTGAGACGTCTTATCGATTTGGAGATGGAAGATTCCATCGGCTAACCCCCTGCACTGTGTATTGATTATGGATTTTCCTCAAAATATGAGCATGGAAGAAGCTTTTGCCCTTGCAGAGGCCGAGGCAAAGCTTAAAGCGGCACTCAACGAATGCCAAGCGCGCTTTGACAAAGCGAAAATGCCCGACCGTCGAAACGAAGATTGGCGCTTTGGCCGTCCTCACGTGTACGCAAAACAATTGGTCGATACCATCACAGCAAGAGACAATCATAATTACTTCGAGCGAATGGTAATCTGCGATAAGGGCAATGCTGCAACGCGCCTGACTCGTGATGATGATGATTTATTACAGACCGAGATGCTCATGCAGACAATCGGCTCCGATGCTCTGCTTAAGCGGCATATCGAGCGCTTTGAGGACGGCTATTCCCTCTACATAGAGGAAGACACAACAGAGGTAATCGAGCTGGTGTATGAAACGCGCAGCTTCTGCTCCCCTTCCACATTCATTATGGTGGCTCCCGGCGTAAAGGCAGAGGTGCATATCATTTACAGTTGTCTTGAAATCGGTAATATTTTTGCTGCTTGCAATATTCAGGTGGCCGCAGGGGCTGAGCTTAAGGTGCGTGTGCAGGCCGAAAGCGATGGCTCCGACGGGCGTTGTATGATTATTACCAACATTCAGAATATGGGGGGTAAGGTCATGCATCTTACGGAATATCGTGGCCTGCGCTGGGCGCGAGAAGAAACCGTGGCCGAACTTTATTCCCCCGGCTCCGAAACTAAGCTTTTTTCAGCCAATCGCCTGGTTGGTGACAGTGTGCTTGACCAGCATACCCGACAAATTCACCATGTGGGCGGTGCCTCAAGCGACCTTCTCTATAAAAATGTTGTAGATGATAATGCTACAGCCATTTTTGCCGGCAATATCTACGTGGCCCCCGGAGCCCACAACACAGATGCTTACCAAAGCAATCGCAACATGTTGCTCAGTGAAAAAGCTACTGTTCATTCATTACCCGGGCTGGAGATTCTGGCAGACAAAGTGCGTTGCTCGCACGGTAGTGCCAGTGCCCCCATGGATGATGAGCAGCTTTTCTACCTCTGCTCGCGCGGTATTTCCCGCCGCGATGCTCAGTTGTTGGTAGCCGATGGATTCTTGGCCGATGTGTTGAATAAATTTCACGGAGAATCTCAATCATCTTGACAATACGAAGACTCTGAGTAGAATAGAAGAGACCGAATGAGAGCCGTTGCGCTGATTATCCCCTTGTTATTATGTAACATGCCTCTTATGGCATGGGATGGTGCACGCGCTGTTGAAAGCGAGCCCAATGAAGCGGAGGTTTTATGCAAAAAGCTGATTGATAACGCTAAAACGATTGATTCTCTTCTGCACTCCGTAAAAGATACTGCCAGTGCTGAAGCTGCGGCTCCCAAACTTGAGCAACAGTTGAGGGAGATGCGTACCCTGTTGGCCGGGTTGGAGACATTGCCATTCGATGCCGAAACAACTAATATCATCACTAGGCAAATGTCTGCTCTGACTCATATATATCAGTCCTACATGCCTCTCATTCAAGAGTTACTGGAGAAAAATGCCTACGGTTCGTCGGCTTTAATGGAGCACCTGCATAAGCACAACTCTGACAACGACTATTATGAAGAGGAGCCTGCGCCGGATACTGCTCCTTATGCTCAAATCTATCAGAGCATGGAGACGGCCCTCAGCAGTGCCGTGTATAGTTTGCGCAAAGCTGCCGATATTGCTACAGCCAAAGATGCTGCGCTCATCGTGTCTGAATCACTCGCCGAACATCGCCGATTGATGGATGAGCTTGTTACGCTGAGTAGCCTTGAGGAGCAATCCGAAAACGACCGTAGGCTACAGGATTCCCTTATCAATTTAAGGACGGAATTAGAGCGAGAGTATGAGCGCCTCAAGGAACTGCAATTCTTCGGTGAACCTGACCTCCCGCTTTTGATGCCGGAATACCTAAACCTTATCAAATAACGCGGCTCCTATGTTCCGTACCGACTATCACACGCATACGCCGCTCTGTCATCATGCAGAAGGCGAACCGGAAGCCTTTGTTGCTCAGGCTTTAAAGTTAGGGTTACATCAGTATGGTATAGCAGATCACGCCCCGATGCCGCCGGATGCAGAGCCCTATGATGAGTGGCGTATGCTGACAAAAGAATTACCCGCTTATTATGAATGGATTGCACAAGCCAAAACCGCGGCGGAATCCAGCCCCCTACATGTGCTCTGCGGTTTAGAATGTGATTGGGTGCCGGGGATAGAGGATTGGGTGCATCAGCTGCGTGCTATGTACCCCTGGGATTATCTCATCGGCTCTGTTCATTATTTGCCTGATATCGGTTCTGTAGATGATTCCCTCTACGCAGATAAATCACTTACCGGCAGTGTGGAGGAGGATTGGCTCCGATATTGGCAAAGTATGGAAAATATGGTGCGCAGCGGCCTTTTTGATATTGTGGGCCATATTGATTTGGTGAAGATATGGGGCCGTATACCGCAGGGCAATCTTGCCGAATACTATGAGCCTACGTTGCAGGCGCTGCAAGAATTAAATATGGCCGTGGAAATTAATACGGCCGGGTGGCATAAGCGATGTGCAGAGCAGTATCCGTCCATTCCCCTGCTCCGAGAATTACTCCGCCGCCGCATTCCCATCGTTATTGACTCCGATGCTCACTATCCGCAACACCTTTCACGAGGGTGGAAAGAGGCCGTAGCATTGTTACAACAACTTTCAAACAATAATCTTAAACAATTTGAGCATCCCGTTTCGGGCAGTTCTATCACTCTTTTGGCTTATGGATCTCTTTGAATTTGCCTCTATGCAGCAACCTTCTCCGCGCGCTCGCTATGATGAATTGTGCCGTATCATTCGCCACAATAACCAACTGTATTATGCCGAGGCTCAACCGGAGATTACCGATGCCGAGTATGATGCTCTGTACAGAGAATTAGAGGAGATTGAAGCAGCTCACCCTGATTTCATCACCCCGGATTCTCCTACGCAAAAAGTGGGCAATGATTTGACGGAAGGATTCCGCAAAGTGACGCACCCGCGCCCTATGCAGAGCATAGATGATATCTTTGAGCATAAACCGGGGCAAGGTGAAACCGATGCAGAATTGGTGGATTTTTACAACAGATTGGCTCGTAGCCTTGGGCAGGACTCCCCGCAGGTAGTCATTGAACCCAAGATTGATGGCTGTGCCGTTACACTGATGTATCGCAATGGCCGTTTGGAGTACGCAGCAACTCGAGGAGATGGCCGGACCGGTGATGACATTACGGCTAATATACTCACCGTTAAAAGTATTCCCCGCCGGTTGCCGGAGGACGCCCCGGCTTTGTTGGAGGTGCGTGGTGAGGTTTATATGCCTTTTGCTGAATTCAATCGCTTGAATGAACAGCGAGATGCAGAGGGATTACCGGCCTTGGCAAACCCGCGCAACGCCACTGCCGGCACTATCAAATTATTGGATGTGAATGAGGTGGCTGCTCGTCCGTTGGCATTTCTAGCTCACGGCTTGGGTGAATATGAGGGGGCTCCTCTGCACTCTGCTGCGGACTTCATGGCGCTGTTGCAACGCATGGGGATTCCCAGCAATACGCCAATCATGACGGTTGAAGGGGTAGATGCCGTTCGTCAAGCGGTGAAAGACGTAGATGCACTGCGCCATAACTTAGGCTATGGCACGGATGGCGCTGTGATTAAATTGGCAGATTTTTCCTTGCGTGAGCAGCTGGGCTCCACCGCAAGAGCACCCCGCTGGGCTGCAGCATTCAAATATCTTCCCGAACAGAAAGAAACCGTGTTGCGAGCTATCACCATTCAGGTGGGGCGCACCGGTGTGCTTACCCCTGTTGCTGAACTGGAGCCTGTGCACCTCTCCGGTACCACCGTCTCCCGCGCAACCTTGCACAATCAAGATGAAATCAGCCGCAAGGATATCCGCATCGGCGATACGGTGTTGGTAGAAAAATCCGGTGAAATCATCCCGGCAATTGTGCATGTCAACAAAGACAAGCGGCCGGAAAATGCTGTTCCTTATTCTCTTTTTGAGGCCGTTAACGGGGTATGTCCCTGCTGCGGGGAGCCTATTTCTCAGGAGGATGGGCAAGTCGCTTGGCGTTGCACAAACTTTACCTGCGCTGCACAAGCCGCTATGCGTACCACCTATTTCTGTAAACGTGAAGCGTTGGATGTTGAAAACTTGGGGGGCACCGTGGCAGAGGCTCTCGTGCGCTCGGGCTTGATTAACTCTCCGCTCGATTTATTCCGGTTGGATGTTGAGGCATTAGGGGCACTTAACCTCGGGACCGAAGATGAGCCCCGCCGCTTTGGCGAAAAGAATGCGGCAAAAGCTTTGGAGGCTCTTAATAAAGCCAAAGCATTGCCTCTGGAACGCTGGTTAACGGCGTTTGGTATCCCCAGTATCGGTGTAACAACGGCACGATTGGTCTGTACCTATCATACTGATTTAAAAGAGTTAGCAGAATCTGCTTATCTTAAAACATTAATCAATGTTGAGAGCTTGGTAGAGCAATATAATGCCCTCAATCCTAAAGCGAGAGCCAACAAAGGAACCGATGCGGATGCGCTTCAACAACAACAGGAAGCTCTGAAAATTGAGATAGATGCAGCAGTGGCTGATTTTGCCGACCGCGGATATCTTAAAATTGAGAAAGACGGCTCTCATAAACTTAAGTTTGTTAATCCCCTCGGCTTTGTCTCCACTCGTAAGCTGGTAGATTGGTTTGATTCCGATACCGGTAAAAATGTATGCTCGACCTTGGCTTCATTGGAAATCAACCCGACTTCTCCCCGATATTGTGAAAATGTCGGTAATCAAGGAGGCCCGCTTTCCGGGTTAACATTTGTGTTAACCGGCGCGCTCAGTCGCCCCCGCCCCGAGTATGAGCGCATGATTGCCGATGCCGGAGGTAAAGCGACAGGTTCTGTCACTAAAAAAACAAATTATCTCGTAGCCGGCGAAGGCGGCGGCAGTAAACGAGACAAGGCTGTTAAACTCGGTGTGCCTATTATAGATGAACTGACGTTGCTTCAATTATTGAAAGGAGATAACAATGAGCAATAAAGCCCTGATATACGGCACGATAGCCATTGATACGCTGATTACTCCTGCCGGGAGAGCCAATTCCGTTTTGGGAGGAAGCGGTATATATGCCTCATTGGCGGCGCGATTGTTGACGGATGATATGTCGCTGGTGGGTGTTGTGGGTACGGATTTCCCCGCAGAATACGGACTGGCCATGGCAGCGCGTGGGGTTGATATGCAGCATGTGGCTCAAGTAGAGGGAAAAACCTTTGCGTGGACGGGTAAGTATGAGGATGATATGAACAACCGCACCACGGTGAGCACCATTGAAGGGGTGCAAGAGCATTGGCGCATGCAGCTTTCCGATGAGTTGAAAGATTGTGCCATAGCTGTGGCCACCAATGTGACCCCACCCTTGCAGTACCGTATGCTTGAGCAGTGTGAGAAAGCTTGTTTCCGCATGGCCGATTTTATGAAGTCATGGATTATCCGCGAGCGAGAGTATACTCATAAGTTGCTTAGCAAGGTTGATTTGGCTCTGATGAATGATGAGGAAGCCAGAGAGTTTGCCGGAACGGATGATAGCTTGGAAGCCGGGTATAAGATATTGGAGGCCGGCCCCCGGTATGCCATCGTCAAGCATGGTAGTGCGGGCTCTACTCTGTTTCATCGTACAGCAGGTGGCGATGTACGCTTGTTCCGTTGCCCTGCTTGGCCGTTGCTTCACCCTGCCGACCCCACAGGTGCCGGGGATTCATACATGGGGGCCTTGGCCGGCTATCTCACCCATTGTGTTAATGCTGGCAACCCTGCTTGGGAAGACATGAAAACCGGTGTTGCGATAGCTACTGTGGTGGCTGCCGCAACTTGTGAAAAGTTTGGCACTGTGTCATTGTTTTCACTACGCCGTGAGGAATTGGCAGAGCGTATAGCAGCTTTTCGGGCGATGACAACTTGGCAATAATGGGCCGATAGGCTCACTCCCTGAGAGTTCCTTTACTTCTCGTAATTGGGCAATTCAATGGTAAAGCGTTCTTTTTCGTGATACGCTTTGATGTTTTGTCGCTCTTTTTCAACGGCTCTGAGAGCATCTAATTCCTCTTTGCGACGCATAATAAGCGTTTTTCTGCGTTTATTGAGCCACACCATGCTCATAAAGAACCCGGTGGATAATGCAAAGAGAATAACGGCACTCCCAATCAAACCGGTTCCCACGTGAATAGGGATGGAGATGACAGTAAGGAAAATACCGATGCTACCCATAATGACAAAGCTGGGTACATGATAATCCGCCCCATAGTATACCATGCTGAAAAGATATCCCAATATCAGAGGCATGAGCAATAGGGTATGTACGTCTTTCACCAATAACAACCCCAGCGGCAATGTCATGATGGATACGGACCAGTATAATAAAAAGGAGTTGCTGATGTTGGGGTGATTGCACACCTCGGCAAAATGGCGTTGCAAAGGCAGAATCGGCAACATGGCTACAATCCATACTCCCAAGATGGCAAGCCACTCATTCATGGTAGCAGCCTCATTCAGCTCCATGGGAATCAGCAGTCGCGGATACACCAACATGGTGATAAGCATTAATAAGAAGATGAATTGGGCCAATGGGCCTATAAAACTGTATGTATTGAAGCCTTTTCTCTGTGTCAGTGCACACCAAGAGCCGATGTGGCTCCATACCATGGTCATAGACACGGCAGATGCCCAAATCAACGCCCATTCTCCATAGGTTGATGCCGTTGCCATGCAGTAGCCCATTAAGCCATATTGCACAAGAGCTCCGGTCAACAGCGAACATACCGCCATCTTCCAAGGCTTAACAAGGGGTATGAGCATTAGCCCAAACACAAACACGCTCCCCATTATCCACAGCGGGAGGGTTTGTATGCATAATTGATATATCAATACGGCGTCCAGCCATGAAATAGCGGCCAGAAGAGAGGCAAGCTCGGGTGCGCGGTGCCCTTTTTTGAAGCCGATGATATACACCGTCCACAAAAAGGCCGGTACACTTATAAGAGAACATACCCGAACCATCATGGGTATTGAATCCCAAAAACGAGCCATCAGCAAACCAACTGCTACCAAAAACAGTAGCAAAGACATAAAACCCAGCACCCATGAAAGTACAGGTGGTATCAGAATGCCCCTCATGGGCGGTTCATCATCACCGCCGTTTGATTCGGTTTGGGACTCCGGAGCCTCAGCATGCTCTTTTTCGTCAGGCAGCGGTAATTGCTTTACAGATGCGTCAATTTTCTTCTCTTCCGGTTTGTTTGCATCGGGAGCCGGCAAGGGGGCAATGTCGGCATGTTCATAATCAAGTGCTGCAAACTTCAAGTCACTCGCCCGACGCATCGGACGGTTTTCATTTTTTTCAGCCTCACTCGGAGTGACGATATCCGGCGTCAGCGCCTTTTCCGAATCTTGCGTATCAGCCATGGTCATCAGCGTTTTTTGCGACTCGTTGTTTTCTTTTTGGGCTTAGCCTTGGATTTGGTTGACGCTTTGCGTTTAACAACCTTTTTCTTTGAAGATTTGGTTGAGCGGGACGCTTTTTTGGAAGTCGTTTTCTTTTTGGCTGTGTTTTTGCTCATATGTCGAGCATCTTGCTGCACCGGCGTTTTTGAGGTTTTAACGGCCTCATAGAAAGCTTTTCTTTGATCTTGCAGTGAATAGTTGGAATCGTGTTGGTCTGCAAAATAGCCACGGTAGGCAGGGTCTACCTGATTAATGTGAACCACGGAGTCGGAGTGGTCTTTAACCCCGACATTGCCAGAACCGTAATAAGGTTGTTGGCAGGCAACCATAAATAGCCCCGCCAACAATAAAATAAGGAATCGTATGGTAAATGTTCTCATGGGCAAACGGCATTAAATACCTTGAACGGCAAGCTGATAAGATAATTCAACAAACCGCCTACCATGCCGCAGGAAGTCAACAAGCTTGTGCAACAAAACAGAATGGCGAACCGAAAAAGAATGTGGATTCGGGAAAGAAAAACGGACGGTCTATCAGGCTCGTTCATTGTAAAAGTGTATGGTCTGTTGAAAATAACGCGTCAATTATATACGATGCACTTGTGTTGTCAAGCTTCTATGTTGTCTGCGGTTTTCTTTTTCAATCGATTCTGATGAGTCGAAGAATAATTTTAGCCTACAGACTGCGTTTTTCCTTGTCTTTCCTGCGAATTCATGGTAGAAATCCCCCGTAGACCATGGAAATATATTACATCATTTTCGGCCTTATTGCTGTTCTCTCCGTTTTCGGATTGATTGTAGGTGTCAGTAACGACGCTTGTAACTTCCTGAATTCTTCTATCGGTTCAAAGGCCGGTACCTATAATCAGGCTGTTATGGTTGCCGCTGTCGGCGTTATCTTGGGTGCTTGTTTCTCCAGCGGAATGATGGCTGTTGCGAGAAACGGCGTGATTGAGCCTGAGATGTTCAACTTTCACCAAGTCATGTTGTTGTATTTGGCGGTGATGGTTGCCAACATTATTTTGCTGGATACGTTCAATACTTTGGGCTTGCCTACGTCTACCACCGTGGCTCTGGTATTCTGTTTGTTAGGTGCCGGCATCGGTATGGCTATATTCAGCAGTGGTCAAGTTCTTACCTGCCCGCTTCTGGATTACATCAATGAGGAAAAATGCCTGACAATGATACTGGCAATTTTTGCCTCAGTGGCTATCGCTTTCGTGGTCGGCACCTCTGTTATGTGGGTTGCTCGCCTTATTTTCAGCTTCCGTTTCGGTAAAGCATACCGCTACATCGGGCCGTTGTGGTGTTCCTTGGCATTCACTGCTATCAGTTACTTCATTATTTTCAAAGGTCTCAAAGGCAGTGTTTTCAGAGAGGATATTGCCGCTCTTACCAGCCAGTATAATATTTGGGCGATTGTAGGTGTGATGTTCTTGTTCTGGTCACTCTTCTCAGCCCTTCTTCAATACCTTTGCCGCGTGAATACCTTGCGCATAGCTGTACTGGCCGGTACGGGGGCGTTGGCACTCGCATTTGCCGGCAATGACATGGTGAACTTCATCGGTGTATTCATGGCATCCAAAGATGCGCTGTTTACTACCGGTATCACGGTAGATACCAATATGGGTGAGATTCTTGCCGGAGATGGTGCCTCTGCCAGTTTGGCGTACCTGTTGGGTTCCGGTGCCATTATGGTTGCCGCCCTCTTCCTTTCCCAAAAAGCTCGTAAGGTTACGGAGACGGAGCTTAAACTCTCCTCCTCTAACACGGGTAAAGAGCGTTTCGGCTCCAGCAAGCCCGCGCGTATGCTCGTTCGCTACACCATCAATACTGTGCGTTTCTTTGAGCGTATTACTCCCAAGAAAGTGACTGATTTCATCGGTAAGCGTTTTACCCCGCTTACGCCTGAGGAGGAAACCGGGGCTAATTACGACATGATTCGCGCTTCGGTGAACCTTACCTTGGCAGCTTTGCTTATCTCCGTGGGTACGGATCTTGGGTTGCCTCTCTCTACCACCTACGTTATCTTTATGGTATCCATGGGTAGCTCACTGGCAGATAAAGCATGGGGGCGTGACAGTGCCGTTTACCGTATTACCGGCGTGCTCACAGTAATCGGTGGTTGGCTGATTACAGCTATTGCTGCTACCTTGGCCGCCATGGCCGTAGCCCTTATTATGGCTTACGGTGATTTCTGGGGTATAGTTATCATGATGGCCATTGCCGCCGGGTTGCTTATTAAGTCTACTTTCTTTGCTAAACTGAATAAAGAAAACTATAACATTGTAGATGTCAGCAAAGCCTCTTGCATGCACGAGTTTGCTTCTACAGCAGCCGGGCGCCTCGGTCGTATGGTCGGTATTTATAAGGCCATGGTACCTGCCCTGCTTAAAGAGGATTTGGAAGGGCTCAGTCGCTTGAAGAAAAAGGCTCGCTCCATTAAGCGTGATATTGAAGTGGTGCGCGAGAATGAGGTGCTGCCTGCTTTGGCCGGCATTCCCAAAGATTTGGCGGACCGCGGGCAGCTTATTTTCCGTATTACTGAGATTTCTGCCAATACGGCTGAGCGCCTCTTCACTATCGTCAAGGCTGCATTCAACCATATTGACAACTTCCATGCAGGTTTGGAAGAAGCCCAAGGTAAAGATTTGCTCTGGCTTACCGAAAAAATAGGCTCGTTCTATCCTGATTTGTTGGATATGCTTAAAGCCAAGGATTATGCCGGTGTAGAAGCCAAACTTGAAGGCCGTTACCAGTTGGGGGATGACTTCGGTGAGTGCATTACTCGGCACCTGATGCAGGGTGATGCCGATGAAAGCAGCATGCGTAACGGTATCTTGTACCTCACCTTGCTCAACGAGACTCGCGCCATGGTCAGCCATGCCTTTGCCCTCATTGAGCGAATCAAAGAGGTATACGAAGACTAATGCTCCCTTTGATAGTTATCAACAAAAAGACCTTGCGCTACAAGTGCAAGGTCTTTTTGTTGCTCTGAAAAGGCGGAGAATAGAACTCATTCAGTGAGGCGTTCAAAATCTTCGCGAAGCTGTTCCGACGTCATTTCCAAACGCTTTCTGACCTCTGCATAAGCAGTCGATTCAGCATCCTCATCGTTGCATTCATCGTCTTCAATATCCAGCTCTGCATCGTGGAGCAACAATAAATCTATCGCTGCTAAGAAATTAGATTCTCGCTTATGGTTGCGTTCGCTGGCATCGCTTCGATATTGGTCAAAAATAATTTCAATGGGCGTTGAGAAACTGTCCATATCATCGCGGGGTAAATCATCTTCCTCGTACCCTTCCGGGTCATAGTTGCCAGTGTCTGCAATTCCGTCTTCTTCCGCAAGTATGAGATTCGGATCTGCCCCGGCTTCTAAAAGGTATGCTAAATTATCCAGATTAATTTGTTTCTCTAAAAACGTCCAGGAGCAGACAGTTTGAAGCGGTAAAAGGTCATCTATGGGTTCATTTAACGGGATTTCTCCTTTCTCAACCAACTGCTTGAGGTAAGGAAGACTGCCATCTGCCACCAAAATCCCCCGATAGAAATGAGATTTTTGCTCTTCTTTTAATTCAATAGACTGCTCGAAAAACCATTTCAACATGGGTTCCATATTGTTAGGCTCTGCCAGTAACGCAAGCGAAATGGCATGCACAACCAAGTCCTGATCTGCAACGGGATCCCAGCCTTTGCTTTTTAACCAATTCAATAATTGAATGCGGTCGAACATTGATGCATGACCCGTAAGATTTTTTGCCCAAATCACTTCTTGAACGAGGCCTGATTCTAACTCTAAATCTTCAATGTAATACCTGGCATGAGGATCTTCTCCGTGCCCGATAAACACCTGTACGGCTAAATCATCATCCACCATGGCAGCCCATCTTGCCATGGTGTCTCCTTGGAAAGACGGCTCAACCTTGCCTGTTGCAATAGCTTGATGCAGCGCTTGCCTGAATCGAGAGTAAATCTCAGTTGCTCGCTGATTATCAGTATCGGCGTGGTTATCAAGTAAAAATCTGTCTATACGGTTGGCAAAGGCAGATATGAGTTGAATTTCACCGTCTGACCATGATTCATGGAAACTCGGTAAAGGAGACAAGGGTAAAGGCTGACTCTGCTCTGTTGCGGAAGCTGTTGCACAGAGCCCGGCCAATAATATGGGCAGTTTCATAATGTTTAATCTTCGTGTTGTAAGGCCTGTTGTAGTTTTTCGGAACCGAAGCATGGGGGCTTTACCTCATCAAGCAAGTAGTGCATAATGCGGTCGCATACATGCGCCATTACCTCAAACCGGGGGGAAACATTGAATAAATCCTGTTCATGTACACGAGAAAGGGCTGCTTGTTGCATCACCAAGGCCATTTGCTTGTGCAGGCGTACAATGTGCGGCGCGGCGGCATCAGCCGTATCTTTATCTCTTACGAGGCTTATAATGCCTACCCACTGATTGAGTAACGGAATCAGTTGGCGAGTTGTTGTTGCCAGGGCCGGCATGACGTCAGGGTCAGCCGCCATGTCCATATTCTCCAGCACGTCGCACACGTCTTGCAACCCTTCTACCAGACGGCTTGAACCGTAATATTCCGCATCCCTCAGCGCCAAATCAGCCCAAGCGTTAAGTAACTTGCCGATGCGGGGGCGTGTTTCTACCAGATACGCCATGCGTAACCTGCGCTTAGCTAAATCACTATCGGGCTCCTGCACTTCTGATACAGCTTGCGACCATGTGAACATGAAAGGTTTGAAGCTCTCAAGAATATTGGCGGCAATCTCTGCGTCTTCTTTAGTCTTTATCAGTTCCAGCGCTTGTGTCACTTGGTCAAACATGTTCCACATTTCGTGCAATAACGCCATGTGCTGGGCAATCTCCGGCATGTCTTCTGCCGGGGGAAGCTCCAAAAATGGAGCCAAGGCATTACTTAATTGAACGGAGCCGAAACATCCGGTTGATTCCAACAACACACGGTCAAATTCGTCTATTACCAGCTTTTCCTTGGGCGTTTGCTCAATCAAGGCAGCAACCCGCGGGGCAACCGCCTCTGCACCGGCGTAATCTGCTACGTACATCAGCAGAGGCGTCAGTGAAACGGTGTCTGTATTCTCTTCTTGTGCGTGCAGTAATGCCGGTGTCACAAGGCTGAGAAAGGTAAGACCGAATGTTCTCTTCATACTTTGATTATGACTTAAAGTGATGATTTGTCAAGCTAAGGTTCTGTTCGGCGCCATTTATTCATCTCTTTTTGGATGAATCGAGCATGTTTTAATGTCCTACCGTGTGATTTGCCTTGAAAAACACGGCTCAACACGCTAAAATAGCCCCGCCTGAGTGTATACTTACGGTAAAACATTTTCCAAACACAAACATACATCAACATTATGGCTAAATTGACTGTACGCGACCTCGACGTTGCCGGTAAGGAAGTCCTCATGCGAGTAGACTTCAATGTTCCCATGAAGGACGGCGTAATCACCAACGATGCCCGCATCGTTGCTGCTCTGCCCACAATCAAGTACTTGCTTGATAATGGCGCTCGCCTTGTTCTCTGCTCTCACTTGGGCCGCCCCGAGGGTACAGGCTATCAGGCCGAGTTCTCTCTGAAGGCTGCTGCTGAGTGCCTTTCCGGCCACCTCGGCAAGCCGGTTGCTTTCGTACCCGAGACCATCGGCGAGGCTGCCACTGCTGCCCGCGCTGCTCTTCAGGACGGCGATGTGATGCTGCTTGACAACGTTCGTTTCGATAAGAAAGAGAAGAAGAACGACCCTGAGTTCGCCAAGGCCCTTCTCGGTGATGCCAAGCTGTATGTCAACGACGCTTTCGGTTCCGCTCACCGCGCCCACGCCTCCACCGAGGGTGTAACCCATTACGCTGAGAAGAGCGCCATGGGCTTCCTCATTGAGCACGAGCTTGAGTACCTTGAGGGTAAGCTTGATGCCCCTGCCCAGCCCTTCGTTGTTATCATGGGTGGTGCTAAGGTTTCTGACAAGATTCAGGTGCTCTCTAAGCTCATGGAGAAGAGCCAGACCTTCATCATTGGTGGCGCAATGGCCAACACCTTCCTTGCCGCTCAGGGCAAGAACGTAGGCAACTCCAAGATTGAAGCCGATAAGCTTGATCTCGCAAACGAGATTCTTGCAGATGCTGCTGCCAAGGGCGTTAAGTTCGTGTTGCCCGCCGACACCCGCTACTCCTACAAGTTTGAGGAAGGTGCTGAGACATTCTGCACTGCTCCTTGGGCTGAGGGCGGCGAAATACCTGCTGATGGCATGGGTATCGACATCGGCGACAAGGCTATCGAAGAGTTCTGCAACATCATCCGCGGTGCTAAGACCGTGCTGTGGAACGGCCCCTTGGGCGTGTTCGAGCTGGATTCTTTCGCTAAGGGCACCAAGGCTATCGCAGAGTGCTTGGCCGAGTCCGACTGCATCTCCATCGTGGGTGGTGGTGACTCCGTAACGGCTGCCAAGAAGTTCAAGGTGGCTGACAAGCTCTCCTTCTGCTCCACCGGTGGTGGCGCTTCTCTTGAGCTGCTTGAGGGCAAGGTTCTGCCCGGTATCGGCTCTCTGAGCGAGAAGTAATGCTTGCTTTCATATAGATTTCAAAGGCGGGTTCTTGACGAACCCGCCTTTTTTTGTTATAAAAAAGCTGTATGTTGGCCCCTTTTTCTAAAAGCTTTTTCGGCTCAATTGTGACAATTGCGTGTTGTATGAACATCACAACCGCCGAGCAGGAGCATATAACAACGTCTTTGGACGTTAAAAAGATTCATTTCAGTTACTCTCCTGCTTTCAAATTTACGCCTCTTATCATTCACTGCGGTAAGCCCATAAAAGATGCAGAAAACAGCTATCAACTTGAGGGGGAAAACAGAACCTGCATACTGAATTATGAACCCAATGCACGAAATAAAAGCGGAGTTTTATTCATTAAAGGCAGTAAGGACCAAGCAGAAATTCAATTAAAATTTGACAATGCGTTATGTGGAACCGCCCACATGACTTGGAACAATATCAAATACTACCATCTCAAATTCCGGATACAGGATACCTCAGAGGGTGCTTCATATCTTCAACGTATGGGGGAGCCCGTGGGCGATATTGTGCCCCGCAGTATAGCCGGTAAGGTTGTAGAAATAAACTTCAAAGGTGCTGTAAAACGCACGATTATGCAAGAAGGAGTAGAGGAAGTATACTCTGCGTGGCATCAGTGCTATGCCACTCCGTTTGTGTTCCGGTTCCCGATTGATAGTAATCATTTTGAAATACCTCATTTCATACCAGATACGGAGGAGTCTCCTTACCCTCCGATGTCTGTCAATTACGGGCGCATAGGCACCTGTGCAGAAATCTCTGTCCAAGGTCGTTCTCATGTTGTGACTGTCGAATTGGATTTTGAAGATTCCCAATCCGGGGTGGCCCATGTGCTGTTAGGTTATGACGAGGGATGGGGCTTCGATATCAAAGGGGCTACGTTTACGATACGTGATGTGCAGACATCCTCGCCGGAGGTCGTTTATCCTGAGAATATCGAGGTTGATAATAACGGTAATTCTGAAATTAAGCAAATGATTCAAGACTTATCATTAATAAGATATGAATCAGCTGTGGAAAATTTATACCGTAAAAGATTGATGGAAGGCTTAAACTCCATTCTTTATGGCGCAGACATTAACTACGTGATAGCCAATGCTAACGGGACCACTCTCTTGCACAATGCGTGCGGGCTGAGCCATGTTGAATTGGTGAAATGGTTGGTGGAGCATGGTGCCGATTTGGATGCCCTAACCGCAAAAGGCGCTACGGTAGATGATTGTGTGGGTGGCCCCAATGCTGCGGCTATACGGCGCATTTTAAAAAATGCCCGACAAAACAAGAAATGAAGCTTTTTATACAAACTCTCAAAAAAAGCTTGAAAAACAAAGATAACAAGGTATAAATATATTTTAATGAGTGGCAGTTCCGATAACAGTAACGCAGGTAAAACCGTTCCGGGTGTTTTTAACTGGAAAATGGTGCGTAAAGCATTGAGGGCTGCTGAAGAAGGTGTTTATTGCTGGAATATTGAAAGCGGAGAGATTTTTTATACGGAACAATGTTTGCGCATGATGGGCTTGCCGTTCGATGAGTGGGCCCCCAATATATTTACCGCACCCGAGCAAACGATTCACGAGGACGATAGACAATTTTTTATCACAGAAGTACAGAAATACCTTGGCCGCCCTACTGTTGCACCATTGCGTGTCGAGATTCGTTTGCTGAATTTACGCTCTCGCGGTTGGCGCTGGATTCGAGTCAATGGCTTGCTGGAGCGTGATAAAAACAAGAAGAATATTCAATTGGTAGGTGTGTGGGTTGACATAACCCGCCGAAAGATGGCTGATATGCATGCCATGGAAGACCGAGATTTGTTCCGTAATCTCATTAACTTCTTGCCTGACAACATCTACTACAAAAATCGTGAATCTCGGTTTGTGATGGCCAATGAGGCCACTGCTCGAAAAATGGGTGTTGATACGCCATCTGATCTTATCGGCTGTAAAGACACGCATTTCTTTGCTGATGATACCACCGAGGTGGCGCGACAGGAAGAGTTGGAAATCATGCGTACGAAAGTGCCGATTACCAATCGGATTCACCGAGAGACTTGGAAAGACGGAGAGAGCTCTTGGTGCAGGCTTTCCAAGTTCCCTTGGTATGATGCTCATGGTGAGGTAAAAGGTATTGTAGGTATATCCTCCGATGTTACGGAGCTGGTAGAAACCCAGCAACGATACCGCCGTATGGCTGAGCAGCTGGACGAGCGTAACCGCGCGTTGGAAAAAGAAATCAGCCTTGCGCGTGAGATTCAGCATGCGTTGCAACCGCTGCGTATACCGGATCGGGTATGGAAGGATGCCGATTCAGAAAAGAAACGCATTGCTCGTTTCCACCACGTGTATATGCCCTGTACCGGTGTAGCGGGAGATTGTTTTGCCGTGTTCCCGGTGAGAGAATCCGGTGTGGGCATGTTGATTTGCGATGTGATGGGCCATGGTGTGCGTGCTGCTCTTATCGCATCTATGCTCCGCGGGTTGATGGAGCAAGTTTCAACTTTGGCCGATACCCCCGGCTTGCTGCTTTCTTCTCTTAATCGTCAGCTGTTCCGTATTTTCAGTCAGGCAAACATTACCATGTTTGCTTCTGCTTGCTATGTGTATTTGGATTTGGATAAGCGCCGCCTGACTCTCTCCGGCGCGGGGCATCCTGCTCCCATTGTGCTGTCTGCCGATGGTCGCGCCATATTGCCACCGATACCGCGCTCCCCTGCACTGGGATTGTTAGATTCAGCCCTGTACCGAGAGAGCGAAATTGCGTTAGAGCCCGGCATGAAACTCATGTTGTACACCGATGGCCTTTATGAGGCAACTAATCCTCAGGGGGATGAAATGGGGGTGCAGCGGGTCATATCGTATCTACAACAGAATTCTCCTCAAAGTATCAAGGAGATGATTGATATCTCTCTTGCCGGTATGCACCGCTTTACAGAGTCTACCCGCCAAGATGATGATATCTGTCTTTTGGGAGTAGAATTTATCGAAGAATGAGCCATACGTGGCTTCTGATGGTGGCTTTGTGTGCAAAATCCTCGTTTTTTTGAAGTCCGACCGCAAAAAAAGATTGCAATCACGCGGGATTCGCGGTAGTCTAGAAACAGTTACAAAATCTCTCTTTTACCAGGATTATACATATGGAAGACAGCAACCAGGGGGGCGATATGCCCTTTGACCTTACCGAGCTGACCGGTTTCCAGTTTGGCCCCGCATGGGCTAAGCCGGGAGCTGATACTGCATCCGCACTGCCGAAAATGCACCAAATAGATCGCCCCGAGCGCCGTGGTGGCCCCCGCCGCCCCTCCGGTGACCGTGAGCGCCGCGGGCCTCGTCCCGAGGGTGCATCTGATAACCGCCGTTCTTTCCGTAAGGATGGCCCGCGCCGTGACCGCCGCGATAACCGCGAGGAACGTCCGCGCCGTGAGCTCCCCGCCCCGGCGGAGGGTTATCGTGTAGAGTTGCGTCCCACTAACGGAATCTTGGAGATTTTCACGAAAGAGATTCAGAAACAGAAACGAGCTCTCTCATTGCTTGATTTGGCTCGCATCGTCATGGCCGGCAAAGACCGTTACGACCTTGTGTTCATGAAGCTTGAGAACGGCAGCATGTTGGTACACTCAACCAAGGGCGATGGCGCATGCTGGATGACGGAGTCTGAAGCTATGGCCTACCTTTGGTCTTCCCCCTGGTTCAGTGAGTTGTACACCACGGAGGAGGTAGAAGTTGAAGCTCCTAAGGGCAACTTTACTGCTATTGCCGTTTGCCAGCTGGGTGGCGAGGTTATTGGCCCTGTCAACTGGCACGGCTATCAAGCAGCTCTCATGGGTATTTACCGCACAAAATACGCCAACATGCCGTTGGATGTGTTTAAGGCGAAAGTAACACTTAATAAGGATGATGAAGCTGTGGCTGCATGGCTTGCTTCCGCCGGCAAAAAGACGGTATGGAAACCCACTCGTGAGGGGGCCGAGGAGATTGTGCTGGAAGATGCTAAGGCCGTAGAGGCTGATTTTGCCGCTAATCATTATAACCATGTCTACGAGGTAGTTGATAAGGTGTTTATCAACGGCGCTACTCCCCGTAAGGTTCTTTCCCCCGGTCTTGCCGCCCACTTGGGTACCCTTTCCGACCGCACGCGCAAGTCTCCGCAAATGCTGATTCCGAACCTTTGCCATGGGTTGGCTCGCCATCACATGCCCATCTATAAATGGCAGGGAAATCACTACACCGGCCCCAGCCGCGTTCGTGCTATCCCCGAGGGTACGGTATTGGCCGACCGCATGATGGAAATCGTCAACTGGAGCAAAGAGCATTCCGGTGAGAAAGTAGAAGCCATGTTTGCAGCGCTTTCCGGTGTGCCGGTGGGTACGGATGAGGAGAGCAAGAAGGCTGCCTCTGATGCATACGCTCCCTTTGCCGCCGATATGATTTGGTTGTTGGAGCAAGGCTTTATTGTTGTTACAAACGATAACGCCATTTGGTATCCCAAGGGTGAGGCTGCTCCCAAACCTGCCGCCCCTGAGCCCCGCAAACGCTCTAACAAGCATAAGAAAGGTAAAAAAACTGCCGAGCCCAAGCCCGCCGCTGAGTAAGGCTTTTACTTTTGGTTAATATCATTTTCGCGCCCGATTTTTCTCAGAAATCGGGCGCGCCTTTTTATTTCAAAAGACCTTGCCATGATATGGTGCATATGGTAGAATATGGGCATGGCAGAGACGAGCAGTAAAGAGGTGGTACGAGAGCTGGCTGCATTGATGAAGGCTCATGGTGTAACGCGTTGTGTGTTGTGCCCCGGTAGTCGTAATGCTCCTATATGTGCAACCTTGGCTGCAGATGTCGATTTTGAATGTCGCAATGTGACGGATGAACGTAGTGCCGGGTTTGTTGCATTGGGATGGGCCGCTCAGTCTCAAGCACCTGTGGCGGTGTGCGTTACATCCGGTTCTGCTGTGTTGAATCTGCATCCTGCTGTGGCAGAAGCTTCTTATCGCAATATTCCGATTTTGGTTATTTCTGCAGATCGCCCTGCAGAATGGATAGGGCAGCAAGATGGACAAACAATTCCCCAGCCTGATGTGTTCGGTAAGCTCAACCGTATGAGTGCTGCCTTGCCCGAGTATGACCCCGAGGGCTGGTACACGAACCGTCTCATTAACGAAGCCTTGCTGGAGCTTACTCACCGTGGCGGTGGCCCGGTACACATAAACGTGCCTTTGTGTGAACCGTTGTTCCAGACTACGGCAGAGCCGTTGCCCATGCCGCGAGTTATTCGCCGCACGGAATTGGCCAAAATGACGGCAGACGAAGAACAGGAGTTGCTTGAAATTACGGCCGTATTACCCCGTAGATTGATAGTGATGGGGCAAATGGATAAAGCCCCCTATTTCCCTCCCGAATTGATGGAGGACCACGGCTTTGCACTGGTAGGTGAACACCTGAGCAACTGTGATGTGGCAGATTGCTCTCGCCCGGATACGCTTATAGGGCCCGATGATAATTTTCCTGATATACCCTCACCCGATTTGTTGATAACAATGGGGGGAGATGTTATATCCAAGCGCCTCAAGCGCATGTTGCGAAAAAATCCGCCTACTGAGCACTGGCATTTGAGTGCAGACGGCGAGGTGTGTGACACCTTCTGTTGTCTTACGCGCGTGATTGAGGGTGATATGAGCGAGTTGTTGGAGTTATTGGGAGCCTTTGCCGAAGAGGGGGATGAGTCATACCGCCGCCTGTGGTTGACCCCACCGGCTGAGTTTAAAGCGCCCCATTGCGGCATGAGCATGGTGGGAGATTTGATGGCCGCTCTTCCTTCTCCCTGTGTTTTGCATTTAGGCAATAGTTCCGCAGTGCGCTATTCACGCCTTTTCCCCTTACCCAAAGGGGTGCAGGTTGAATGCAATCGCGGTGTTAACGGTATAGAGGGCTCTTTGTCTACTGCTCTCGGCTACGCAGCAGGCGATGCCCGCCCTCAATTTCTGATTATAGGAGATTTGAGCTTCTTCTATGATATGAATGCCTTGTGGATGAACGGTATTTCTACCAATGTGCGTATTTTGCTGCTAAATAACGGCTGTGGGGGCATTTTCTCTACCATTGGCACGCCGAGTCTTGATTGCGTTTCCGCCCCGCATAATGCCACGGCTGAGGCGTGGTCAATCAGCCGTGGGTTTGAATACCGCAGCGTATGTAATGCCGAAGAGTGGCCCGATGCGTTGGACACCCTACTTCATCACTCGGAATCCCCTGTTTTGGTGGAAGCTTTTACCGATAGCAATCAAGACGCTGAAATTATTAAGAAATTTTACAGAGAACATTGAATATGAAACGCGAGTGGAAAACTATCAAGCAGTATGAGGAAATCCTCTTTGAACAATATGGGGGCATAGCCCGCATTACCATTAACCGAGAGCGTTATCGCAACGCTTTTACGCCTCTTACCACGGCAGAAATGAGTGATGCCTTGCGCTTGTGCCGAGAGATGCAAGATGTAGCCGTTGTTGTTCTTACCGGGGCCGGAGAGGTAGCATTTTGCGCCGGCGGTGACATGAATGTGAAAGGGTATGGCGGTTATGTGGATCAACAGGGAATCCCGCGACTCTCCGTGTTGGATGTGCAAAAACAAATACGCTCTCTGCCTAAGCCGGTTATAGCCGCGGTAAATGGTTTCGCCATAGGCGGTGGCCATGTGTTGCATGTGGTGTGTGATATCTCGATTGCATCTGAAAATGCCATATTCGGGCAAACCGGCCCACGAGTCGGGAGTTTTGATGCCGGGTTCGGTTCATCATACATGGCGCGTTGCATAGGCCAGAAGAAAACCCGTGAAATATGGTTCCTTTGCCGTAAATACAATGCACAAGAGGCCCTTGATATGGGGCTGGTTAATAAAGTGGTGCCGTTGGAACAGCTTGAAGATGAATATGTACAGTGGGCAGAAGAGATGATGCAGCATTCCCCCATTGCTATGCGTATGATTAAAGCCGGATTGAACGCAGAGCTTGATGGACAAGCCGGTATCCAAGAGCTGGCCGGTGATGCTACCATGCTCTTCTACATGTGTGATGAAGCGCATGAAGGTTCTCGCGCTTTTTTGGAGAAGCGTAAACCGGACTTTTCTCAATACCCCAAGATGCCCTGATGCATCGAATAGACACAGCGCCGTTGCGTCATTTGCCGCAAAACGTTCGTTTGCGTTGGCAACGGCGTGTGTTGCATTTTAGGGTGCCGGCCATGACTTCTCGTGGTGCTCTTAAAGAACGTGTTACTTACATTATAGAAGCCACTTGTAATCATGGTGTGGGGTATGGAGAATGTTGTATCATGCCCGGATTGCTTGCAGAAATTGAGCCGCCGACCCTTGATTATTGGTGCAATCAAGCAGAATTGAACCATACCGCCATTCTGCCGTCCGCCCCGGCACCTGTGCGTTTTGGCATAGAGACAGCTGTTCTCAGTGCGTTGCGAGGCGGGGCCCCCAGGTGGGATACTCCCTTTACGCGTGGTGAATCCGGAATCCCAATACATTGTCTGATATGGATGGCTGATGCTGATACCATGTTGCACCATATACATGAGGGGATTCAACGTGGCTTTACTTGTTTGAAAATGAAGGTCGGGGCGCTGCCGTTTAATCAAGAGATTGACATGCTTCGCGAGGTTAAACGTGTGTTTCCATCCGCAGAAATCAGGGTAGATGCCAATGGTGCATTTCATCCGGCTGAAGCCCTCTCTAAATTAACCGCTCTGGCAGAACTCGGTGTCAGCAGCATTGAGCAACCGATTGGCACGAAGCAATGGGTACACATGGCTGAATTATGCAAGCATTCCCCCCTGCCCATTGCTCTGGATGAAGAATTGATTCATGCAGAAGATATGTCTCTTTTGCTGGATTCTATTTCTCCTGCCGCCATAGTAATTAAGCCTTCTTTGCATGGAGGCCTGCTTGCTGCGGAGCAATGGGCTTCTGCTGCTACTGACCGCGGGATAGATTGGTGGGTAAACTCTGCATTGGAGAGCAATGTTGGCCTTACTGCATTGGCTGAATGGTGTGCATACGCCGCCCCGAATCGTATGCAGGGGTTGGGCACGGGACGCTTATTTGTCGATGACGAGCCGGGTAGAGTGAGCTTGCAAGGCACGCAGCTCTGTTTTAATTAAACCACATTTCGGGAGCAAACAGCAGAACTCCCAATAGTGCCGGAACTCCCATACATAACCAGCTGAGCGCAAACCATACGCTTTCACTCACCTTATTACGCCACTTACTGATAAAATGCAACGAGGCCGCAGCAATACAAATAGAACCGTAAAATTGGCGGTCATATAGAGAACCATCGGCTGTTAACACTTTGTATGCGCAAGGTATAAAGAGAATCAAAAGCCCCACTTGTACCCAATAGCTTGCTTTTTCTCCTTCCGGACCATTGGTTGGTTTGTTTCGTTCTACATTGAACAACAAAAATAAACAAATCAAACACCACAAGTGTGGGTTGAATACCATTTGAACAGGCGCGTACAAAAAGCCATAAAAATAGGCTGGCACGGCACACGAAAATATAAACGCTGAGGCCTGCATGGAATCTTTGTAGTGCGGAACATTTTTCAGTAACGGGGCATGTGTGGCCAATGCAATCAAAAGAGGAACAGAGAAAAAGGCAATGAGGTATTGCCCTACATTGAAAAACAGCAGCCACATTGTTGCCAATAGTACACAGAGCGCTACCAATAACATCGGGAATACGTGCCCTCGGTAATAATCCGCAAATATAACTTCTCTACCCAACAAGGCTCGCAGTACTCGCGAGGTAAGCGTATAGGACCACACCATGCCGAACAACAATAATAATGGCCCGAATGTGAGCAAGGAAATGCCGAATAATGCAGCAATCAGCACCCCCCAACACAGCGCAACAAGCGAAACGTCCACCCCCCAGAGTGCCGGAAGCATCCACCAGGGTTTAATCATTTTCTGTTCTATCGTGCGCACTGCATACAGTTTGCCTTTTACTGAGATATTTAGCAAGCGTTCATGCTGTCATGTTACATGAAGTCAAGTTAACACATATAAGTCACGATTTATACTTGCATTGAGACTCCCTATTATTATACAATTCTACACATGGAATGGGATAATACGTTTATGATTCTGTTGAAAGACGCCGTTGCTCGCTATCACGAGCAACCGAATGCGCCGGCAGCATCATTTTTCCTTCCTGCTGAATGTGACTTTTTGGCCGAGATAGGGTATACGCCTGCTGAAATGTATGGCTATGTAAGGGATTATGCCACTATGGGGGACCCCTCTCCCAGCACTATTCTGCTTATAGCGGCAACGAGACGCTGTTTCTTCATTACCTCTCAACGCGGTATTTTCGGCAATGCTCGGCCTGTTACCGAAGCTGATTTGCCCGCAGAAGATGAAGATTTTCAAGAAATTCGCTATCTGCCTCGTATTATGCGCAAAGCCGAGGCTAAACTTCATGGTACCCTAAGTGCAGATTTGATGTACTATTGCGCAAAAGACCGCGAGTTTTTACGAAGCCATGGGGATATTCACCCTGCTGATTTTCTGCATCTCACATGGGCAGCACATGGTGACCGCCAGCGCATGATTACGGCGGTAATCAATGCCATGAATGCCGCTCATAAAAAGAACCCGTCTAAACAAATGCCGGCTATGCCCAAGGCCGTTCAACGCGAACTTCAACTTGATTGATTACCTATGAAACAACCTCATACTCCTGCAAATCTGGTTACAACAGAGCCCCAACGCCGCGCTTTGGAAGACATGTCCGCTGATTTGGTGCGTAAATTGAATCAGATGGTGGCAGAACAAGAAGCTCGTGCCCGAGATTTTGCTGCACACCAGCATTCTCTTTCTGCTCTTCCTACACAGGTGCCACCGCAGGTAAAGCCTTTTGAGCCTCAACAGAAAAAGCGCAAGTATGCCCAAAATGTGCCTCAACCTCCGGTCGTGAGCCAGCCTGCATATACCCCCGAGCCCACTTATACACCCGATTATACAGATTATCTTCCGCCTGTGCCCAAGTCTACACCGGCTCGCCACAAGACTCCCACTGTTATCAAGGGTAAAAAAAAGGAGGAAGAAGGTATCGGCTCCACTGCTATCATCATCATTCTTATCGTACTTTTCTTGTTGATTTCCAAATCGTGCTCGTAATTTTATCAAAACTATACGTATGACCAGAACAACCATTACAGCACTGGCTTTCAGTTTGTGCACAGCAGGTTTACTCCTGACCTCATGCTCAGATGGAGAAAAAACCGGTACTCAACTACAACAACGCTCCGTAAAGGTATTTCCCATTCAAAAGAAGACCGTAACTGATACGGGTGAGTGGATGGGGTATCTCAGAGGTGTTCAAGATACAGACCTTTATCCGAGAGTGTCGGGATTCATTGTTTCTTACAAGGAAGGACAGTACGTTGAAGAAGGTGAGGTTATTTACCAAATTGACCCCAAGCCTTTTGAAGCGGAACTCGCCCGAGCAAAGGCAAATCTTGATGCAGCAAATGCTTCTCTGGAGCAGGCTCAGGTAAATCGAGACCAATTGCAGCTGGATGTTGACCGTTATACCCAATTGGTTAAAACCGGCGCCGTTTCCGATAAACAACTTACCGATGCTCAGCACAATCTGAATGCGGCAAAGGCCAAGGTAGATGCATGTTTGGCTGATATCAAGCAGCAGGAGGCCTCAGTCATGACGGCTGAAATCAACCTTCAATATGCCGGGGTAAAGGCTCCCTACTCCGGATTTGTCGGCACTTCTAATGTATCTACCGGTGCATTGGTAGGCCCCTCAACAAAGCTCGGTAACATCACTTCCGATGGCCCGTTGAGAGTAGACTTTTCTATCAATAGTGATGCATTACTCGATTCATTCAAACGCTATGGCAAAGTAGAGTCGGACAAGCAAGACCCTGAGCTCAAAGACGCCTCCCCCGAGTTTGAATTGTTGCTGGAAGACGGCTCCACATACGCCCACAAGGGTAAGCTGCTCTCCATGAACAGCAAAGTAGACAGTACCGGGCTCATTGATATTGTGGGTGAGATAGCTAACCCCGAGGGTAAATTGCGCGGTGGTATGAAAATCAACGTGAAGATTCCCCTGAGCACCAAAGAGGCTATGCTTGTGCCTGAAAGCGCAATCCGCACGGTTATGCGCAACAACTTCATTCTTGTGGTTGATAAACAGAATGTTCCCCACTCTCTTCCCGTTACGACGGAAGGTGTATATGAAGTCGAGATAGAAGAGGCAGATGGTTTTAAATCCACACAAAAACTTGTAGCCGTATCTGACTATCAGGACAAATCCTTGACCGATGCATTCAAATCATACGGGTATGAGGATGTCACTGCTGTGCCTGTTGTGGCAGATGCAGACAATGGTGTACAGGCTATGAATATATCCTCTGCCAACGCTCGCATTTCTCAAGAGAAGAAGGCATTGGAAGAAGCTCGCAAGGAGCAGGAAAACAGCTTACTGAGCTCCCTGCTGGTAGCCGTAGGCTTGGAAGACGAAGTGCCCTCTCCCGACACCATTAAGCCTGCCTCCATCCTCACGGAAACTCTCAGCTTCAAGCCTAATGCTCCCATTCAGGCCGCAAATCAGCAGCAGAAACCGCTTAACACGAATGCCAAAGCCACGCTCCCGCCGGCTCTTGTAAAAGTTGCACCTTTGTTGCAACAAGATGTATGCGTATCCGTAGATTGGTATGGCACGGTAAGAGGTAAAGAAGAGACGGAGATTCGCCCACAAATCAGCGGGTTCCTGCTTAAACAGCATTTCCGCAATGGTACAATTGTCAAGGAAGGTGATGTATTGTTTACTATAGATCCGGCGCCCTATGAAGCCGCTTTGGCTCAAGCCAAGGCTAACCTTGATTCCTCGATTGCTCGCAAGGAGGCCGCCATGGTTGAGCTTGAAAAGGCTCAAAGCGATTTAGAACGCTATACAAAGGCAAATGAGACAACACATGGAGCTGTTGCCGAGAAAGATATTACCGATGCCCGCAGTGCCGTACAAACCAAGCAAGCCGCTTTACGCCAAGCGGAAGCTGCCGTAGAGCAAATGAATGCCGCTGTTCTGACGGCTGAAATCAACTTGAGTTACACCACCATTAAAGCTCCCTTTACCGGGCGTGCCGGTATCAGCAATCCCTCCATCGGCTCATTGGTATCGCCCTCTGCGGTTGAGCCGTTGGTAACACTGTCATCTGTTAATCCCATGCGCGTGGATTTCCAAGTAAGTGGTAGGGATGCACTGCAGATTACCAACAGAGTTGGCAAAAATAACCCGAACGGAGGCATGGAGTTCGATATCCTTTTAGAGAACGGCTCCCTGTATCCGGCCAAAGGTAAAATTGTTTCTCCCGATAATGTGGTTAAAAAGAGCACCGGTACCTTCGGCATTGTGGGTGAAGTGGAAAATGTGACAAATGGCTTGCGCAGCGGTATGCCCGTGACAGTGCGTGCCGGGTTGCGTGAGTTCAAAAATGCATACTTGGTACCTGCCCGTGCCCCCATGAATGCTGATGGTAATGATATCATCATACTGCTTGGGGCAGATAATGCACCTACCCCGCTTCCCATCAAGCGTGGGCCGATTGTTACCATTCCCGTTACCGGACCGGATGGTAAAGAGGTGATTCAACCCATGCAGATTGTTGAGATTAACCCCCAAATACTTCAGGCTGTAGGATTCCCGGACCCAAGCCAAGTGAAAGTCATTGTAGAAGGAACCATCCCCGCCGGCATGGCTTTGCAGGCTAACATGAAAGCAAACGGACGCGCCAATAAGGTCATCCCCCGAGACTTCATCTATACTGCACCCAAGACGGTAGAACCCTCTATCACTGCCGATAAAGCACCTGTTCCCAATCTTAATAAATTCTGATTTCTGAGTCATCATGTCCCCATTCTTTATTAAACACCCGATTATTGCCGGCGTCATCTCTATTGTAACGACAATGCTGGGCGTCATTTGCATGCTCGGATTGCCGATTTCGCAATACCCGGATATCGCTCCCATTACCATTAACCTGAGTGCTACTTATCCCGGTGCGAATGCTCAGGAGGTAGCCGACTCTGTAGCTACACCCATTGAATTGCAGCTTTCCGGTATTCAAGGGATGGACTACTTATCGTCCACCTCTTCTAACAACGGCACCTGCTCTCTCAATGTTATCTTTGAGCCCGGAACAGATGCCAATACCAATCAGCAGCTCACCTATATGAAATATAGTCAGGCAACGGCACAGTTGCCTCAGGAGGTATCTAAGATGGGTATTACCATCAAGCAATCCTCCGGCCTGCCCATGATGTTGTATGCCATCGACTCACCGGAGGGCTTCTTTAATCCTATTGACCTCACTAATTATGCCTACCTTAACTTGGTAGACCCCGTGAAGCGAGTCAAGGGTGTGGGTGATGTCATGGTTTTCGGTGGTCGCTATGCCGTGCGTATTTGGCTTGACTCAGAGAAGATGGCTCAAAAGAACATCTCGGTAAACCAAGTATACAACGCTATTAATTCTCAGAATGCCATTAATCCCGGCGGTGCCGTTGGCGCAGAGCCCATGCCCGATGGACAGGAATTTACCTACACCATCCGCAATAAAGGCCGAATGGAGAGTATAGAGGAGTTCGGAACTATCATTGTGCACCAAGATGATACTCAGTCTGTACGCCTTAAGGATATTGCCAAGATTGAGCTCGGTTCTCAAAGTTATTCCCTTGCGGGCCGCGTCGGACAAAGCGAGCTTGGACACAGCCGCCCTGCCACGGTGTTGGCCATTTATCAGGCGGCGGATGCCAATGCTCTTGAAACCGTAGCAAATCTTGAGAAATTATTCAAGGAGAAAGAGATGGTTATGCCGGAAGGCATGCGTGGGTTTGTGGCTCTTGACACCACGACCACGGTGCAGGATTCTATTAACGAAATCATCCACACCCTCTTTGAAGCACTTGTATTGGTGGCTTTCGTAGTGTTCCTCTTCTTGCAGGGCTGGCGTGCTACTCTTATTCCGCTTATAGCCGTTCCGGTCTCTCTGGTGACGACCTTCTGTTTCTTCCCGATTCTCGGTTTCTCTCTCAACACCATCTGTTTGTTGGGCATGGTGCTGGCAATCGGCCTTGTGGTAGACGATGCCATTGTGGTAGTGGAAGCCGTAGAGTCCCACATGGAAAACGGCATGAATGCCCGAGAGGCAACCTTTGCCGCCATGAAGGAAGTGAGTGGCCCCGTGGTGGCCATCGCTTTAGTGCTGGCTGCAGTATTCCTGCCCTCTGTTTTGCTGCCCGGCATTACCGGTACGCTCTTCCAGCAGTTTGCTGTAACAATTGCTATCTCCATGTTGATATCGGCATTCAATGCTTTGACTCTTTCCCCTGCGCTTTCTGCACTGATGCTCAAGCCTAAGAAAGAACATAAATCGCTTCTTACACCTTTCTACAACGGCTTCAATAAGGTGTACGACAAGATTGCAGAGGCTTTTGCTGCCTGTTGTGGATTCCTTTGCCGCAATCTTACTATCTCTATCACTGCTTTAGCCGGATTGTCTGTATTGATTATTCCTGCCTCCAAGCAGGTTCCGGGAGGATTCTTGCCGGCAGAAGACCAAGGCTTCCTTATAGCCGGTGTGATTATGACCCCCGGTGTTTCTTTGCAACGCTTGGTTGAGCAAAGTCCGACCATTGAAAATGTGTTGTTGGCAGACCCCGGTGTAGATAATGTGGTATCTGTGGTGGGTATGAACATGGTAATCGGTGTTCAAACCACCAATGCCATGACCTACTTTGTGAAGCTTAAAGATTTCGAAGAGCGAGAAGCAATGGAAGATGGCAGAAAACCCACTGCCGATGACTTGTTAAAGCGCCTGATGCCGGCTTTGTCCACTGCCGGTGTAGACGGCATGGTGTTCATGGTGAGCCCTCCCGCTATTCCCGGCGTAGGTACGGGTAACGACATTTCTTTCGTTTTGGAAGACAAAGAAGGCCAAGGTGTTGCCGTTTTGTACAAGCAAGTGAAAAAGCTTGAGGCTGCACTCAATGCACATGAAGCAATTGAATCGGCCTCAGACATGATGTTGCCTGCAGTGCCGCAGAAAGGCATTGCTATTGATAAAGAAAAATGCTTGGCCCAGGGTGTAGATTATTCTGCGGCAAACTCTCTGTTGCAATGCTTTAACGGTTCTCGTTTTGTAAATTACTACACACAATTCGGGCAACAATGGCAGGTATACATGCAGGCTGACGGTGCTCACCGTGTCAATACTGATCAAATTGCCAACTTCTATGTTGCCAATAGCAAAGGCGAGCAAGTGCCGATGGACACCCTTGTGACCATTACCGATATTGCCGATACTGAGTTCGTATTGCATAACAATAACTACAATGCAGGCAAAATCAGTGTAAAACCCGCCGCAGGTTACTCATCTGCCCAAGCAATGGCTGCTATTGACGAGGTGTTTGCTCAGACCATGGATGTTACTAAGTTCTCCATGAGCTATGTGGATATGAGCTTCCAAGAGAAGAAGGTACAAGATGGTCTTGGTTTGGGTGCCATTTTCACGCTCTCCGGTGTATTTGCCTTCTTGATTATGGCCGCTTTGTATGAAAAATGGACCTTGCCCATTGCCATCTTCCTTTCCGTGCCCATTGCTGTACTCGGCGCATTTGTCGGTTTGTGGATGTTCGGATTGAGTATGGACATTTACGCCCAGATTGGTTTGGTCATGTTGGTGGGTCTTGCTGCCAAGAATGCCATTCTGATTGTAGAATTTGCCGTATTGCAAATGGAGCGTGGACAATCTCTGATTGATGCTGCCGTAACGGCTGCACGCATGCGCTTGCGCCCCATTCTGATGACCTCTTTTGCCTTCATTTTGGGCTGCGTACCGTTGCTTACCGCAGAAGGAGCCGGCGCACTTGCTCGCAACGCCATCGGTGTGGTGGTGGTGGTAGGTATGAGTGTGGCCTCCCTTATCGGCGTATTCTTTATCCCCTGCTCCTTCGTTTTCGTGATGAAGCTGTTCCGCAGCAAAATTGAGAAAGCTCAGCATGGTGCAGATCCTGATGAGGTAAGCGCCTATGCTAAACTGGAGGCTGATGAACACTCCTGATAGCCTCTGATTCAGATCAATATTTCGGCTTCTCTTCCTCCGAGGGAGAGAAGCCTTTTTATGGCATCGTATATTCTTGACTCTATACGGAACATTATGGTATAAACGGCAGGAATCATGCCGCCGTTTTAATGAAAGACCAACTTTACATATACGATTGCCTTACCGGAAAACTTCGCGTTTCTGATGGGGATTTCATGGCCATAGGTGCAGGCAAACAAAATAACTTCCGTATCCTTACGGATGCCGAGAGTGCCGGCGTATTTGCTCAGCGCAGCGGTGTATGCAGATTTTTTCCCAATCATAAGGTTGCAGAGTATTCTATCAATGGCAATCGTACGAATGGTACGGCTCATATCAAGCCTGAGCGATTTTATTTATTCGTGTTGCAAGGCGGGTGTTTTATCGCTTGGTACGGTAATGATGATTCCAGACCCGACTTCGGGGCGTTCAATTCAGATTGCTGGTATACCTACAACCCTCAAACGGATGAGTGGAGTGATGAAATTGAGTTTCGCCATCTTTTACAAGAATCCGACCGATATGATGATGCGCTCTTGGCTACGTTTTACGGTTTAGGTCATAATGCTTTCCGTATTACGGATTTACGGGAAGTTGCCATTCTTCTTCGTAAAAAAGACGGGGAGGCCATAGAGACTCAATCGCTGGTTAAACAGAAAGAGACCGTTTTCCGTTGTCCGTTCTGTCACAGTGTGCTTCAACCCGGTCAATCATTAGCCATAGCTTCTCATCCTTTATTGAGAGGCGATACAGTGCTCGGTGCGGGTGCAATGAAACGCTTTACCCCAGAGAATTATACGGCCGATGGCATGGTTATAGATGAAATGGGCGGTATTTGTCAGGATTTTGCGTGTCCCGAGTGTCACCATAAACTGCCGCCTTTCTATGAGCGTATGCAACACCATAGGATTGCCATTGTGGGCGCCGAAGGTGCCGGAATGGGGTATTACATGGCCTCCCTCATTCATAGACTTGAGCGCGATTTGCCCGGTAATTTCGACATGCCTTTCCGAGATGCAGACCCGGAGCAGAATGCTGCCCTGAATGATATGCGAATACGCGTGTTTTATTCTGACACGCCTGAGGAGTTTCGCGAGGGGCGCTTGTTCTTAGAGGGGAAACTTCACAGTTCGGTGTGGAGAAAAAGTGTTTTTGAAAAACTTCCGCATCCATTTATTTACACTCTTAACCGTGGGCGCTCTTCTCATTCTCTTATATTTTATAATGGGATGGCCGCTTCTTCATCATCTGAATCTCGGGCATTCGACCGCGACGTGTTGAAAACGGCTGATGCTATTTTCTGCCTGTTTGACCCTACCCAGTATCCGGCATTCCGAGAGATTATTCACACGCACACCAATAAGACTGCATCTCCCGGGCGCGCCTATGCGGGGCAATCCTTGTTGTTGTCCGATATGGAAATGCATTTGAGACAAGCGCTTAACTTGCATCATGGTACAAAAACAAATGTTCCCATAGCATTTATCCTCACTAAAAGCGATATGTGGGAAGAGTTGCTTGGGCCCGAGCCCCTGCTCCCCACCGTCAGAAACCGTAATCTTAAGCCTCATAACATATACGCCAACTCTGCACGATTGAGAGAACTCCTCTTCCGAATTGCCCCGGAGATTCCGGCCAAAGCGGAAGCAATATCCGACCAAGTGTGTTATTTTGCTGTTTCATCCTTCGGCGTACAGCCGGAAGTTTTTGAAGATGAATTACTGGGTGAACATTACATCGCCCCTGAAAGTGGGAAACTAACACCGGCACACGTGACTGATCCCTTTATGTGGGTGTTGAATCTCTACGAAAACGGCGTTTTTGCCGATACTTGATAATACCGGAATGTCGTATCAACACATCAGCCAAACCCAGATTCTCGGAGAGGAATACTGTTCGCCCCGAGTTGAGGTGCTTGCTGTCAGTGCTGATATGCCGGAGAATCTGCAATCTTTACTGCAAGAGTTCTGCAAAACTCTCAGTGTTAAAGTTCCGCGTGTTGCGCAAACTCATTTCTGCTATCATATCATGGGGCAACATCATGTGCTCAGCGCCATGAGTTATCAAGACGCTTCCGGGGTCAGAATCCACCATTTGGTGCTGACGGAAGAGGAAGTAATTGCGTTGCAGAAAAACTCCTCTCGACCGACTCCAGCAGGAATAATTGAGACCTTGTATTCCGTTGACTTTTGGCAAACATCTTCCTCATCACCGACGTCTTCCCCACAAGAACCGAAGGTATCCGCCTCTCAATTGCCGGATGCATCTACCCAAGAGTGCTGGAAATTATATACCGGACACAAGCGTAACGCCACAGCATTGCTGGCTCCTCCCTATCTCGGTAAATGTCTGATGAGCATATCTCCCGAATTAACGAATGCTAAGGCATTGAGGCTTTTACATGAAAGTACATGGTTATCGGTAACCCGTGGTTGGGGAAAATGTTTCAGCTCTTTTTTCTCCGGTTCTGTTACCGATTTTGATGCGGTAGACATAGCTGTAACATGCACCAACAGTGCAGAGGAAGACTCTTTCAGGCTTGCTGCACATCCTATTCCCATACTGGTAATTAATAATAATCTCTCAATCCTGGAAGAAGATTCCGGTACTCGCAGCTCATTTGTTCGCAGCGGTGCGCCCCTTGTTATGCCACAGGCCGAACAGAGGCAAACGCCTATGGCTGCGCCCTCTTTTACTCCGGAACCCTATAAATACACTGAAGCCCAAGACTACGAAACATTTGATGTCAAGCCGCCGATAGGTTCTCATGCGCGATGGCTCCGATATATAGGTGGCCTCTTGGGTTTAACTGTGCTGGTGTATGTTGTGGTCAGTAACTATGTGGATTTTGCCTCAGCGCCGGTAAGCGATGAAGTGCTTACCACCCAAGAGGAACAACGTGCCGTACATGAGTTTGCTGCTATTGTTCGTCAATCTCAGCCGGCTGAGCCGCAATTGCAGCGTCTCAAGGCCTCATTACTCCCATCAATGCACCCTCGCCATGCCATATTGGCAGAATGTATTGACTTGTTGCTTGCGTCAGCTCACAAAGCAGAGGGGCACCCTGATAATTTGCTCTACCTGCTCACCCATGCAACTATGCTGGAATTAAAGCCTGAGGAGTTATGCCATTATTATTTAATAACAGCCACGCGTGATTATCCTGCTGAGGAGTGGGTACAGTTGAATAGCGATACAACTGTTTTACACGGTTGGAAGAACCTATTTAAAAAATATCCGCAACTCAAGCAAGCGGTTTCAAATGACAGACGGTTGCAACATCACATGCGCCCCATTATTCGTCAATTAGCTCATTAAATACAGCTGCTTTTAATATGAACGCAAACATACAGCGCATTCTCAGACGCATGGCTTTGGCTGAGCGGTGGGATGACGTGCGCTCTTGTTTGTCTGACTATATTGAGGAAAATCCGCAGGACCTTGAAGCAAAAGAAGAGCTGTATCGATTGAATCATGGGGAGCCTATGCGTTTAACCTTGTCAGCGGCCGAACGCCGTGAGGCTGCCGCTAATGATGCGCGGAAAGCGTTAGATTGGTTAATGGATGACCACCCCGAGGAAAAACTGCGTATGATGAGCAAAGATGAATTATCAAATTCATTAAGTGCCTTTGAGCATCATGCCGCTATTTTGAAACGATGCGGAGTTGAACTGTCAGAGCAATATATTCGTTATCTACGCTTGCTGAAAAAAAGGATTCGTGAATTGGGGGGGCGTAAGAGAAAACGTATCCTCCTACAGGGGGGATTGGTTGCAAGCGCTTTAACCCTGGTTGTTTCTGTATGTGTTGCTTTGAATAACAATGCTCAAAGTCGATACGAACAACTCATGCAAGCAATGGAACACCCGACTGTTGACAATGTGGAAACCGCCTTGCATTCAGCAGATAGTGCATTGTACCGATACTTTTGCCCGGAATTGAAAAATGCCGGAGCTAACGCGCAGAATTGGCTGCGAGGAGTAGCTAAACATTACCATAAAATAGATTCCCTGTTATCACACTTTGAATCAGGAAAAAAGAAAGTATCTGACTTGTCACCAAGTGCTCTTGCTGAGTTGGATGCAGAAATTGACGCCTCACCCCGAGGCCGAGAACAATTACGTAGCCGATGGCATGATGTTTGCAGGCTCCAATACAATGAATTAGTTGCTCACAAAACAGAAATACAGCATGAACTGGAGAAGCCTTTGCCGCTCTCCCCGGAATTGACAGGGAATGCCGGGGAGGATATTAAGCTTTTAACGGCACACAAAGAAGCCCTTTTGAAGAGGCTTGCGGAAACTGATGCAACTATTAGATTGTATGGCATCAGCTCCGATATGCCTGCTTCTATAAACGAAGCTCTTGATGATAATCGCATGTTGCTGCGAGATATCAAGCAGCTTCAACAATTCTTTACGCGAATATCTGCATGCCGAAGCTATAAATCATACCGTAAAATACTTGAAGAGACTGACTTTGCGGTATATGCCCCTGCTCAACGATTGTTGACCATTAAGCCACATTTGCCTTCTGAGGAAGAAATGATGGTACATGTATCTGCTCCCGAGGGCGATATTTCTGCTGAACAGTTGTCGGCTGCAACCGCCGTATTTCTCAACGGCGCTTCCAGTTTTACACAACAATTCCCTGCTTCACCCGAAGTCTTGCAGATAGCCGAAGATTTATTTACGGCTCCCTCATACCGGCATAAGGTATATACTCTCAAAGTGTCGGATTCGGTAACTTGGTACAGCACGATTCAACCTCAGCTGGACAAAACGAATTTTATCACCTACCGCCGCAGCACGATTGACCCAGCCTATACGCCGGAAGATACCTACCGCGAGTTTCAGAACGATGACACCTATGAGTTGGGTGAGATAGATGCCAGCACCCTACCCATTAATTTAGACATTGAACGCAATACCCTATTTATACAAAAAAATATACCTGATTTGCTGACGAAGGTGCTGAATTATCCCGAGGGTAAACACCCGGCATTAGCTCAGGCGTATATTTATTGGGTATTGCTGAAGTTGACGAATGCCCACCCGCATCCCTTGTTGAGTGGTGTGCGTTTCTCTCCGACGTTGAAAGCTCATTCTGCTTCATTTGCAGAACTGTTGAAACGACATCGGTTGAATTTAGTTCCCGGATGTTGGCTCAGCACAGCTGCCGATGTGCGCCGTGCTGAAAACGCCTTTGCTGAGTGGTTCAAGACTCACCGCGGGCATGATTACCGTGCCGAAATGGCCGATAATTTCCTTGCTGCCTATGCTGCTACAGCTCGTTTCTGTGGCTATGTTAATGCCGCAGGAAAGATGCATCTCTGCCGCGAGCGCAAGGATGGTGACCCCCTGTGGTATGTGTCAGCGGATGGTGTTCGCTATTTTACGGAGGATGAAGCACCATCGGAGGCTCTGCCTCTCTCCCCTCTTTTTGCAGCCGAACGTAAGAATCCATGAAAATTGCATTGCTTTCAGATGTGCATGACCGCACGGAAAATATGCTTCTGGCACTGCATGCTGCCAAGGAGGCAGGCTGCACACGCTTGTTTTTTATGGGTGATATCGTAGAGATATCTACACTTAAGTTGTTACTTGAAGAGTGGCAAATGCCGGCAGATATCGTTTTCGGTAACAATGAATATGACCGAGCCGCGCACCAGCGCATCGCTTCTCTTTTTTCCGATGCTGTTCACCATGGGGATGAAGCAGCGTTAGAGATTGAGCATCGCAACATATATTTCACCCATTTGCCATACCGTGCATCAGCCAAAGCTGAAAGCGGCAATTATCATGCCGTGTTTTTCGGGCATACTCACGTGGCTGAAAAGTTTATCCATATAGGCACGCTTGTTGTTAACCCCGGTGAGGTTGGCGGGGTGCGGCGTCCGCCGGGGTTTGCCGTATATGATACAGCAACCAATGATGTAAGCTTTTACCGAATCTGATATGGATTATCTCTGTTACAGGCTTAATGAAGTCTCAAAGCTTGCGTTGGATGTTTCCGTATTGACGCAAGAGGAGCGGGAATTCCCTCTCTCTCGCCGTATGGCGAGGGCTCTTCTCCGTCATGAAATTGCTCGCAGAGTAGGTATAGCCGCTGCCGATGTTTGCTTTACTCAGAACGAACACGGTAAACCTTTGACTCAAGGGGTGCATTTCAATATCAGCCATTCCGGTGATTATTTGTGCATGGCGTTTCATCATGCTCCTATTGGTGTTGATATTCAACAAAAACGCGGCAATGCCCTTATTTCTAAATCGGCTCCTCGTATTATGGGCGCTGAACAATTGCAGAGATTTCGCTCACAGGGAGAGCCGGCAGAGGTGTTTTTTACGTGCTGGAGCATTGCCGAATCTCTTGTTAAACTGCACGGCGCCACGATATGGAAAGCCTTGGATTATCCCTTTGTTTTGAATCATGGCCGTGTTGATGTCATGGGGGATACATCTATTGCCGTGGAGCTTTTTCAACCTCATTCAGACTATTGCGGGGCTGTTGCCTACCGACTTTCTTCTTGAAAATACCCGTAAAGCAAGCTAAAATAACCAACGGAACAGATGGATAATCTACAATTTTACGAGCAAATAAATTTAGCACTCCTTCTCAGCAGTGCGGGGCTTGTCTTCTTTTTCTGTCTCCTACCGTTACCGTCCAAAAGGTATGTTGAATCGGCCGGTGTTATTTATGAGCTTCCCCCGTTAGAGCCCGTGCTGCAAGCAAAATACCCTGTTCTTGCGGATAAATTGTTTACTCTTTTCTATATATGTGTCAACACGCTGCTGTTTTCTGCCTCGTTTTTCATGTCTGATGAAGCCGCAGAAAACTCGGTGCGAGAGCCCGGTTTGTTGGAAGCATGGATTGACATGTTGTTCCCCTTGTTTCTTTACATGCCTCTGCTGGTAAGATATACGAGTACCTTTAATTCCGAAAAATGGGTATCTCTACGCTCTTTCCTGCTTGTTATCCCCGCTTTGATGTGCATTTACGTGCTGAATATCATAATAGACGTATCCGGGTTCTATGAATGGTTGATACACGTGACCGGGTCTCCGGAAATGCAGCAGAGCGTCAAAACTTTGAAACAAGCGTCACCGGTTGAGATGATGCCATTGGCAGTCAGCGCCATTGTGATAGCTCCCATTGTTGAGGAAATCTTTTTTCGCGGGTTTATTTTCAGGCTTCTCAGTTGTCGCATCGGCATTGTATCGGCTGCCCTTCTATCTGGAATCTTGTTCGGGGCTGTTCACCTTTCTTTGATTCAAACCGTAGTCTTATCCATTTTCGGTTTTGTGCAGTGTATGCTCTATGCGCAGACCCGCTCTATCATTTATCCGATGATTCTTCACGCTATCTTTAATGCCATAGTCGTCATTCAGATTTTCTTCATACCTTCCGCTTGATTTTGCCGATGTCACACACACCCTTACAGGGGTTGGGCGAAAATGCAGTACTACAACGCTTGCTGTCATGCCTACACGATTCTGCCCCCATGATGGTTGGGCCCGGGGATGATTGTGCCGTTGTTGCCCGTAATGAAGAGTGGGATACCTTGTTGAAAACCGATGTTGTGGTAGAGAATGTTCACTTTACCCCCGATACGGAGCCTCGCCGCATTGGACGAAAAGCTTTGGCTCGCGCCGTGTCAGACATCGCGGCAATGGGTGGTTTGCCTGAGCATGCTCTCATTACCATACTTGCTCATAAAAGCCGCCCTGTAGAGCTGCTTGAGGGCATTTATCGCGGTATTGATGAGATAGCAACTCAATTCAATATTTCTGTTGCCGGCGGGGAGACTTCATCCATCCCCTACGATGGGCTTGTCATTAATGTAGCACTCACCGGCAGGGTAGAGCACGGGCAGGCCATTCTGCGCAGCGGTGGCCGAGCAGGTGATGTCATCTTTGTTACTGGCCCGCTGGGGGGGAGTTTCCCCTCTGAGCATCATTTAGATTTTACTCCTCGCGTGCATTTAGCTCGCTCCTTGATGTTGCTTGGGCTTCGCCCCACTGCCATGATGGATTTGTCAGACGGCATTGCTGCCGACCTGCCACGCTTGGCTGCTGCATCCGGTTGCGGTTTTGAATTGACCCGTGAATTCATACCGTGCAACCCCGGCTGCTCTGTTGAACAAGCCCTTAATGATGGGGAAGATTATGAGCTGTTGCTCACGCTTTCTCCCTTAGATGCAGCATGTGTGAACCAACACCCGCAGCTGTCTCTTTTCCCCATCGGAAAATTGACAAATTCTTTGAGAAACACCCTCAGCGGAGGGTGGCAGCACTTTAGTGCATAACCCCCGTTTTTTCAATCATCTATTTATTTGTATATCTAACATAATCTATTGTTTTGTCTTGTTTGTAAAATTAGTTAGCATGCTTATACTTAACTCTTTGCGCCAAATTGAAAGATTGTTCCACGCGCGTTGATCGTGCTTCTCTGGTTTCAAATATAATTATCAAGAATGCTTAACTATCGAAACCGAGATGACAAAAAAATTATAAAGCTGTGGAACTCCCATGGAACAATAGAAAAGAGCCCTGCTCTAACGGGATGAAAAATAAAAAAACTTTTTTTCAACAGCGGTGCGTGGCATATTACCGTCCGCAACGCACCCCGGCAGCAAAAACGGGGTAACACGGAAAAACGAAAACGAACGAGATAAAAAAGCAATGAACCATCAGGATAAGGAAAAGGCCCTTTGGGAGGAGATCATGAAGGATCTCCGTGTGCAGGGCAACGTGGGTGAGTACGGGTTCGAGGCTTATATCTCACAGCTTACACTGAAGAAAGATACCGGCACGAAGCTCATACTGGAGTATCCGGCCGGCATGTTGGTAGAATGGGTGGAGTCTTACTATGCCGTAGACATCAAAATTTCAGCCTCTCGCGTACTGCAAGCTGCCAGAGAACTAGAGTTTGTGCAGGCTGCCTCAGAGGAGCATGAAGAGACTTCCGACATCATCCCTGCCGCAACGGCTGTTCAGACGGGTCTCTCTCCCGTAGCCTCCAAGAAGAACACCAACTCTCGCAAGAAAACACAAAGCAAGGCAAAGTATGATAGCGGGCTGAACCCGGATTTGACCTTTGACGGGTTTGTGGTGGGGTCCAACAGCGAGTTTGCCGTAGCAGCTGCACAGGCTGTGGTTAACTCCCCCTGCTCTATGTATAACCCTCTCTTCATACATGGCTCCTCAGGCTTGGGTAAAACCCACTTGCTGACAGCCATAGGCAATGCCATTCGCGAAAAAGATGAAAATGTACGAGTTCAGTATGTAACATGTGAGGATTTCACGAATACGTACATCGATGCTATTTCCCGCAAAGGTGATGCCCTGAGCAATTTCCGCAGCAAATATCGCAAGGCAGATGTTCTGCTGATTGACGATATACAGTTCCTTTCTCAGAAAGATAAAACTCAGGAGGAGTTCTTCCACACCTTCAACGCTCTTTTTGCCAGTGGCAAACAGATTGTTCTGGCGTCTGATTGCCCTGCTGCCAACATCTCCCGCTTGGACGAGCGTTTGACATCTCGTTTTGAGCAAGGGCTCACCGTGGCACTCACCGTGCCTGACCTTGAGACACGCATCGCTATTCTCCGCAAGAAGCGCCGTCAATGGAAGAGCAATCTTATCAGTGATGAGGTGCTGGAATATCTTGCCAAGAATATCACCAAATCTGTTCGCCGACTGGAAGGCGCACTGATTCGTTTGGCTACCTTTGCCTCATTCACACAAAAGAAGCCCTCTATCATGGAGGCCCGTATGCAGCTGCGTGATATGCTGCAGGAGGAAAAGAATGTGGCAGATGTTTCTATCTCCGATATTCAAAACCTCGTAGCCCAGGAGTTCAAGATTCGTGTGGCTGACATCAATGGTCGCCGTCGTACGGCCAATGTGGCACACCCCCGCCAGGTTGCTATGTATCTTGCCCGCAAGCATACTCAGAGCTCTTTGCAGGATATCGGCGCTGCCTTCGGTGGCAGAGACCATGGCACTGTGATTCATGCGGCTAAAACAATCGAAGAAAAGCTCGCTTCCGATTACGAGCTGCAAGAGGTAATTTCTCGCTTATCTGCTCAATTTGCTTAATTTTCTCAAATCTATACTCGTTATTTCCGTCAAAAAGCCACTTTTCCTACCAGAAAAGTGGCTTTTATCTTGACTCTAACTAACAATTATGATAAATAAACGGCACGCCTATGTTAAAGATATCTACCAAAGGCCGCTATGCGCTTCGTATCATGATTGACCTTGCCCACCATGTTGAGGAAGGCCCTGTGTCTCTGCGTGCCGTGGCCGAACGCCAAAATGTGACTCTCAAGTATATGGAAAGCATTATGTCGCTTCTGTTGAGAGAAGAGTTAGTGATAAGCAGCCGTGGTAAATCCGGGGGGTACAAACTTACGCGAGCTCCGAAGGATTATGATGTGTACGAGATTCTTCATGCGGCAGAAGGCAATCTTGCCCCTGTACAATGTCTGGCTACGTCTGTAAACGATTGCCCCCTGCAAGGCACCTGCCCCACCTTACCTATGTGGAAAGGGCTTGATAATATCGTGCAGGAATATCTGAAAGGCTATACGCTTGATCAACTGCTGCGGGAGGGAGAAAACTCTCAATTCTGCGAGAATTAATACATTTTTACCGACATGGAAAGGGCGCACATGCATAACATGTGCGCCCTTTCTTTTGAATAGTCTCGTCAATGAAAGAAGAAGAGTCTTTATACCCCTTTAAAATCAATCATTTTTCTCTTGTTTAGCCTCTGTGGACTTATTAGGCGTATCATCTTTTGTAAGCTCGTGCTCGAACTCGCGCTTGGCCTTTTTGAATTCTGCCAATCCTTTGCCGAGGTTGCGGGCAATTTCCGGCAAACGACGAGCGCCGAATACTATCAGAATCAGCACGAAAAGAATAAACCAATGTGTGGGAGAACCTAGATTTGCAATGGCCGGAATCATGTGCGTATCTTACCACCTCATCATAATCTCCGCAAGTAAAATATCTGCAAGTCGCTCTAAAAGGCACAAAAGCGCGAGTAAGGCTTGCGGAACACGCTTTTTGTTTGCAAAACAGAGCCGTAAGGCGTATAATGTCGCGCGTGAAGTTGAGTTCCCTCAAGATATATGCCATGAAACTGGCGTTGTACACAGGCGGTTTGCTCTATGTGGGCATTGACCTCTTTGTGTGGCAAGGCCCGTTGTGGGGTATGATGCACGATAATAGCAAAGATAAAACCGATACGGCAGAGCTGCCCCCCACGGCTCTTACCGTTTACGGCGAAAAATTGTCAACCCGTCAACTTGAAAGACGCGCGAAAGAGTTTCAAACTGTCACCGGTGAGCAAAATGTTCAATCCATGGCAGAACAGGATTTGATTAATAACGCACTGCTCCGCATGAGAGCCCGTTACAATGACTCCCGTATTCCTGATTTTTTGAGCGAGGCTGAAGAGGAAGTAGAACGACTTCTCACACGGGCAGCGAGTGCAGAACAGGCATCCGAGTGGTTCTCCTCTCAGGGATACACGCAAGAGAGTTTCACTCTTAAACTTGCGGCAATCATGCGCCAAGAGTATTATTTACAACAAATTCTCAAGGAGCAAACAAGCGTGTCAGATTCAGAGCTGCTCTCTGTTGCAGGACAAATCGGCGATTATTTGGTCATGCCGCAAACGCGTCAGGTAAGCCATATTTTCTTGGCGACGCTGCATCAAGATGAAGCGGCTGTACAGGCCAAGGCCGAGGAATTGCTGGCCCTGCTGCAAGCAAACCCGCAGCGTTTTTCAGAGTTGGCAGCGCAGCACAGTCAAGATTACCGCACGGCTAAACAAGGGGGGAATTTAGGTGTGCTCTCGGTTTATCCTGCTCACCCGCTTTCTGAGCTTAATCTCTTTGGCGAGAATGCCATACCCGCGCATACGCCGACACTGGTGCGCAGTAAATGGGGGCTTCACATTATTCTTGCCGGGGAGATTCAAGAACCGCGGCCCCTTACTGATGAGGAATATGCATACAGTGTGCGTTCAGCCATCATCAACTACAAGAAAACCAAGGCCGTAGATGCATGGTTTGATGCCAATATCCATGAGGCAAACAAGAAAAACAGAATCATTATCCATGGCAAGTAACACCATTTCCGTACAGAAACTTACACACGGGTTGCGCGGTACGCTTACCGTACCGGGCGATAAAAGCATTTCACACCGTGTTGCCATACTGGGCGCGTTGGCTCATGGCAGCATGCGTGTGCAGAACTATTTATGCAGTGCGGATTGCATGAACACGCTTCGGGCCATGCAGCAATTAGGCGCTACCGTTACCCCCGGAGAAAAGGAAGGCTCATTTACCCTGACCGGCACCGGCATGGCACCGATAGCACCGACGCATGATATTGATTGCGGTAATTCCGGCACCGGCATGCGCCTTATGGCCGGTGTATTGGCTGCGCTGCCGTTCAATTCGTGCATGTATGGTGATGAATCGTTGAGCAAACGCCCCATGAAGCGCATCATGGAGCCATTGTGCCTGATGGGAGCTGATATCCGTGCCTGCGGAACCAAACCCGGCTGTGCGCCGTTACGCATCATGGGAGGAACTCTCAAGTCGGTTGATTACACGTTACCCATGGCCAGTGCTCAGGTAAAGAGTGCTGTATTGTTGGCGGGGATGCTGACTCACGGCACAACCACCGTACACCAGCCGGCTATCACAAGAGACCATACAGAGCGTCTTTTCGCTCACTTCGGCATTCCCTGCCGCGTGTCCGAAGATGGCCTTGATATCAGCGTTGAAGGGCCTGTTCATATCAAGGCCAAGGATATCACTGTACCCGGAGATATATCTTCTGCAGCCTTTTGGCTGGTTGCTGCTTCTGTTGTTCCGGGGAGTGAACTGACGTTGAAAAATGTGGGATTGAATCCTACGAGAGATGCCATTATCACAGTACTGAAGCGCATGGGCGCAGATATTGAAATTACCCCACACACTATGGACGGCGAGCCGTATGGTGATATTACCGTGCGCTATGCCCCGGAATTGCACGGTGCGGAGGTTTTGGCTGCGGAAATACCGAATCTTATTGATGAGATTCCCGTGTTGGCTGTTGCCGCGGCATACGCCAAGGGAACCACTACAATTCGCAATGCCGCTGAGCTACGCGTTAAGGAGAGCGACCGCATCGCCACCACAGTAGGCAATCTGCGAGCAATGGGGGCTGATGTTGAGGAGTTTGAAGATGGCCTTGCCGTAACGGGAGGTACCCCGCTACACGGTGCTGAGATGGATAGTTACGGAGACCACCGCATCGCTATGGGCTTCCTTATAGCCGGTTTGCAGGCAGAGGGGCGTACCACGTTGCTTCATTGCGAAAATATTAATACCTCATATCCCGGTTTTGAGGAGCACCTGAATCAATTGACCGCTCAACTTTAACTTATGGCCAGAATTACCGAGGAGTGCGTAGCTCGCATTAAAGACTCTGCCGATATTGTTGATATCGTCGGGGGGTGCATACAATTACGCCGAGCCGGTAATTCATGGAAAGCGTGCTGCCCCTTTCATAACGAGAAAACGCCATCATTTCACGTAAACCCGGCCCGCCAAACATTCCATTGTTTCGGTTGCGGTGTGGGCGGAGATGCTATCAAGTTTCTCATGATGTTTGAGAATCTTGACTACCCCACGGCATTGCGACGTGTGGCTGATAAAAACGGCGTAGCCGTTGTGGAAGAAGATGAAAACCCCGAGCAACAGCGGCGGCGCAGACTTCGCGGGCGTATCATTGAGGCTAATCAATTGGCCTCAGATTATTTTCACCGCCAATTATGCCGTAACCTTGAGGCAAGTCATGTAAGAGAATACCTCAAACAGCGAGAATTCAATATTGAGGTCGCCAAGGCGTGGCAACTCGGTTGGGCTCCACCCGATTTCAGCAATTTGCGCCAATTGGCTGCAAGCAAACAAATGGATACGCATTTGCTTACAGAGGCGTATTTACTGCAAAACAACAGTCGCGGCTCCTATGCGGTATTCAGAGACCGCCTCATGTTCCCCATACATAACGTGCGCGGCGAGATTGTCGGTTTTTCGGGGCGCATCATGGCAGAGGGGCAAGATCCGCGCAAGTATGTCAACACCGGGGATACGGTTGCTTTCCACAAAGGTGAACTGTTGTTCGGGTTGTTCAAAGCTACCTCCCACATTGCGCGTGCTGGTATGTGCGTAGTCATTTGCGAGGGACAGTTAGATGTCATTGCTTGTCATGAAAAAGCCGATATTCGCAATGCCGTAGCCGGCTTAGGAACGGCGTTTACCGATGAACACGCCGCAACGCTGCGTAAATACGCTAAAAAAGCCGTTCTCTGTTACGATGGTGACAATGCAGGGATTAAAGCCAGTGAGAAAACCTACCGCAAGCTAGCGGCTGTGGGGATGGAGGTAGCGATGGCCTCTCTCCCGGCCGGTGAAGACCCTGACTCCCTCATCCGTACGCAAGGAGCAGAAGCTTTACGTGAGGCAATCGCAAATGCGCGTCCGTATCTGGAAGTGAGAGCCGAAATAGAACAACGTACTGCGGGTCAAGATGCTAACAGCCGTGCGGCTCTTATCCCGCGCATGGCAGATTTGGTTGCAGAAGTTACAGATCCCATCAGCCGAGATGTCATAATAGCCGATTTGTCGGTACGTCTCAATACCGGGTTGGAAGATTTCCGAAATACGGTGAATGATATTATCCGTAATCGCAAAGAAGAACCGCGTTCTGCTGAGCCTGAACCGTATTATCCCGAGGACGAATACGAAGACGAGAATGCTGATTCGCCCGGTGAAGCGCAGGTATATACCCCCCCTGCCCGTGTAACGGCTGTAAGATTACACCCGACCATTCGCAATTTGCTGTGCTATGCCGCCCAGAATAAAGCAGCCCAGCACGCACTTGTGGAGCGTATAGAAGAGCTGCAAGAGCCTATCAACTCGCTTTCCGGCGGTATCATCTTGCAGAAATTGCTGGAAGTGTTGCCGGAGCCCGGTAATGCTGCGGCGTGGACTGCATTTGTGGCAGAGCTCCCGCCCGAACAAGCTGCGGCCTTACGTAATATAGACAACACAGAGATAGCGTTGAATGATGCCGAGGCGTTCATGGAACAAGCATGCGCTCACGCAGCCAGAGATGCAGTCAATGCCCGTATTGACTCCATTAAAACCCGTATTCGCAGCGGTAATATCTCTCAAGAAGCGGTGGCAGACTTATTCCGAGAATTGACAGACTTACAGCGCTTGCTCAATGGCAATAAGATAATATGAGCTCAGCCGGGATGATACAGGGAATGAAGCAAGGCATGGTGGCAACGCCCGCCATGCAGCTGAGCATGCGTGCATTACAGGCCAATCAAACTGAATTGCAAGAGTTGATAGCCGAAGCTTTGGCCGCTAACCCTGCGCTGGAAGAAGTAAAAGAAGATGAGCTTGCCGAGGAGCAGGACGCCTCTCTGTCAGCACGCCGTGATTTTGTGTTGGATAGTCTCAGTTCTACTCAAACCCTGGCTGATTATCTTGAAGAGCAAATCAGGCGCAGTGGATTGCCTGCCAAAACAGAATCCGCTGCTTTACAAATCATTCCATGGTTGAATCAACATGGCTTCTTTGCAGAACCGCCTGCTGTGGTACAGGGTGAAACCGGTCTTAGTGATAAAGTTTTTCAACAAGCTCGGCGTGCTATCTGTGATTGCGACCCGGCCGGTGTAGGCGCTGAAGATTTGAGAGAGAGTCTCATTATTCAATTGACACGTTTGGGAGAAAGTAAAGGGCTCCCTATAAAGCTGCTGCGCTTTCATTGGGATGCTCTTGTACGACACCGATATGCAGATATCGCCAAAGCATTGGATATTGAAGAAGAAGCTGCCGAATTGGCGGCACGGCGCATAGCCAGACTCAACCCGGATCCCGGGAGCGGCTTCTCTCGCGCCGAGCTTCTGGTGGTAACGCCGGATATTGAGGTAACTCTTGTGGATAATGAACTGCAAGTAACGCTTACAAAAGAGACTTCTCCACAGATGGCGCTCTCAGCCGAATATCGTGAAATGATGGCGGCTCATGCCGATAAAGTAGAAGTAAGGCAGTACCTATCACGTTGTTTTCGCGATGGCAGAGAGTTTATCCGCGCGTTGAATGACCGCTACACCACCATGCTTGCGGTAGCAGAAGCCATTGTTCAAGCGCAGCAACCCTTTTTCCGGCAAAAAGGCAGCCCTTTACTACCCTTGAAGATGGAAGACATTGCCCAAACTACGGGGCTGCATATTTCAACCGTTTCTCGTGCAGTGCGCGGTAAATACCTTAAATGTGCCTCGGGCGTGTTTGAGTTACGCTCGTTTTTCTCAGTGGCTGTTTCATCGGATGATGTATCTGCCGATGAAGTGAAGCAGCTGATACGCGGTCTAATCCTTGCTGAAGACCCGGTTCATCCCTTATCTGATGCAAAATTAGAAACCCTTTTGCAAGAACAAAACATTCATATTGCCCGCCGCACCATTGCAAAATATAGAGAGCAGCTCAAGATATTGCCGGCATCCCTACGCAAGAAACGGTGATTTTTGCTCGACAAATCAGGTAGCAAAGCGTATAATACACACGTATGAATCCTCCAGCCATTGCCATTGACGGCCCCGCCGCTTCCGGAAAATCTACTGTAGCCAAACTGATTGCTAAAGAGTTGGGCTTTACTTTTATCAATACAGGAGCAATGTACCGCGCCGTCACTTGGTATGTTTTGCAGCAAGGCATTAACCCCGCCGATGCTGAAGCTGTGAAGGCTGTGCTTGCCGATATCCCCCTTTCTTTCGGTAAAGATGGAGCCGTTTCTACCGTCATGTGTGAGGGGCGTGTATTGGGTGAGGAGCTTACTCTGCAATCCACCAATGATAACGTGTCTACCATAGCTGCTATTCCCGAGGTGCGCGCATTGTTGGTTGAAAAACAGCGTGAATATAATCTTACCGAGCCGGTGGTAATGGAGGGCCGCGACATCGGCACCGTGGTGTTCCCGAATACTCCTTATAAATATTTCGTGACAGCCTCTGAGGAGGTGCGTGCCGCACGTCGAGCTGCCCAAGGTCTTACCGATTCTATTGCCGAGCGTGACCGCAAGGATTCCGCTCGCGCATGCGCTCCTCTCACTAAGGCAGACGATGCTCAATTGGTAGATACCTCAGATATGACCATCGAGCAGGTGGTTGCTTCTATAGCTGCCGATATCCGCAGCCGCATGGCCTGATTTTTTCTTAAAACCGAACATACTTACGCACTATGGCATCATTGAAAATGAATCCGGTTTATTACACGGCTCATACCGTGTTTAAAGGTCTTACAAAGGCCTTTTTCGGCGTTAAAGTCATAAACCGAGACAAACTGATAGACGATGGCCACACTCCCTGTATCTATGTGTGCAATCACCAGAGCTTTTTGGACCCTCCCCTGTTGGCTGCGGTCTTTGAAAACCCTGTTCACTTCTTGGCCCGTAAGACCTTGTTTGACCATTGGTTCATGAAGTGGGCTTTGCCGCTTTGCAATGCTTTGCCCATTGATCAGAAACGTCCGGACCCGGGCAGTATTCTTAAGGTGCTTCGCCACGTTAAATCCGGTGGCAGTATTGTTATCTTCCCTGAGGGGTCTCGTTGCCCTGACGGTGAAATTCATGACGCTATGCCCGGCATAGGTTTGATTCTCAGCAAATTGGCAGGTGTCCCCATTCAGCCTTTGCGTATTGAGGGCGCTTATGATTCTCTGCCTATCCATGCTAAGAAAGTGCGTTTTTGCCCGCTTACCGTCAGCGTAGGTGACCCCATTCCCTTCACTCCGGAAGAGCTTCGTCCCCGTGGTCGCGAGGGGCATTTAGCACTTGGCAAGAAGATTATGGATGCCATTCGTGCGCTGCCGGTGCAGCCCTGATAGTTCCCCATGCTTCTTACCCTGAGGCTGCGAAACTTTCGCTGTTACCCCACCCTCAACTGGGATATTCCCGCTGAGGGTGCCTTGCTTTATGGCGACAACGCTCAGGGGAAAACCAGCTTGCTTGAGGCCATCTGCTTTGCGCTCACGCTACACACGCCGCGTACCTCGAGAATGGATCGCATGGCGATGCTCGGCACGGAGGAGTTCGGCATATCGCTTGACTCAGATGAAGGGACACGCCGCCTGTATTGGAGCAATAAGAAACTCAATATGCAGGTAAACGGAGCAAGTAAAAAAGATTTTACTGATTACCTCACGGATTCTCGGCCTGTAGTGTGGCTGGGCAATACCGATATGACTCTGGTTACCGGTGCGGCAGAGGCCCGTCGTAACTATCTGGATTTTCTAGGCTCGCAATGGCACCCGGCATATAGGCCTGCACTTTTATCGTACCGCAAAGCGCTGAAATCACGCAATTTATTATTGCGCAATCCGCGTTGCTCAAAAGAGACCCTGCATAGCTATGCCGCTATTCTTGCCTACAATGGTAGAATCCTGTGCGATTTGCGCTCGCGTCTCATAGAATTACTCCGACCTCATATCTGCCGTCTACATTCTGATATATCCGGTGGGCAAGAAGCTATAACCATTACCTATCGTCCTTCTTCTGACTTGCCTTTAGAAGAAGCCTTGCTGCAATCTCTGGATACCGATATTCGCGCGGGCTTCACTACCGTAGGCCCACATCGGGATGACTTTGCTCTTAATATCGGTGGCCGTGCTGCTGCCGAGTTTGCCTCCGAAGGTCAACAACGCACGCTGGCTACGTCCCTTGTTCTTGCTCAATCGGGGTTGCTGCAAGTTCAAACCGGTTATGCCCCTACTCTGCTGATAGACGATATTTTCGGAGAACTTGACCCCGCCCGTCGTCGAGCTTTACTGGCGCAGCTTCCGACCGATTCTCAGATTTTCATTACCACTACGCATACAGATTGGTTGCAAGACTCGCCGCCCCCCTTGCCTTTGTTGCGCATCAATAACGCCATGATTCATTATAGCGAAGTTTAATTGGCGTGCTATAATCGGCACTGCGTCAGATTGTACAGGGAATCAGATAGTTGTCAAGTACGAGTTTGTCTCTTCTGAGACATTCAAGTGTAGGCTATGCAATCGGCAAATGCAAAGGCGAGGATGTCGACAACTTTCCGTAGTAGATACCCCCTACATGCAATACGATATTGAGTTGCAGACTGAGACGCCCTGTTTATACTGTCCTTATTGCAAGAAATACGCCGTAGTTAGACCTCAATGCATACAGCGATGCATGACTCTGCGCCTTATGGGGTACATAGCTCGGTTAATGCAGGAGACCTCCTCGAGACTGCTTTCCAAACTTTTACGCCTGTCTCAAAGCAGTATTCTACGAGCCGATAAGGATATTCTCACCCTCTTGGATGAAGTACGCCCGAGGCTCTTCGTCTAACATTGTGGAATGACCAGATGGATGAAGAAAAAAAGACGGAGAAAAGTAATAATAAAACGCACAAAAAGATTGAGCATGGAGGAGGAAACTCCTACTATGCCCTGTGTTGTGTTTTTGAAGTACTTGAAAATTACAGGAAAGGGCGAGGATAGTCAAGGCAAATTTGAGTATTCCGAGTGTAAAGGGGTCAGTTTCAGATTTGCTGGTAGTAGGATATAGGCATTTTAGTCCATTTTTGAAGCTTGAGATAGTATATTTGACGCAATTTTAGAAACAAATACTCTACATCGAAGATACCGCAGGCCTTAGATTGGATTCTTTTGATCGTAGCATTGGTTG
>JAFYUT010000097.1 GCA_017549485.1 Akkermansia sp. | reverse complement strand
TTTCAGAAAGGATAACGAAATAGCAAAATTAACGCGGGCGCATGCCCGCCTAATCTATGAGCCCCGGTGGGGCGACATATGGTAGCCCGGTGGTGCAGCCCCGCAGGGGCGGAACCCCGGAACCCGACATAAAAACAAACATGAACCCCGGCAGGGGTGGCATAATGCGTGTTGTTAAATTGTTGCGTGTTAACTCACTGCCTCATGTGCCCAACCTTCACTTCGTAAAGGAAAAGCTTTTATCTACGTGTCATGCGTTAATAATAAATCTCCGCTTTATGCCACCCCCGAGGGGGTTCTCATATATCTTTCTTCTTTTTCCCCGGGGTTTGCCCCTTGCGGGGCTGCACCACCGGGCTACCGTATGCCGCCCCTCGGGGCTCTGAACTAGGCTCGCTGTGCTCGCGGGTATATCTCAATTAACGTTAATTGAGAGCTCAGGGTGCCGGGAAAAAAAAGCCTCTTTTCGGAAAACCTTGGCTTTATCGGCACTTGCGTTCCTCAGAAAAAACTTTGGGACACATGTGCTGAACTTGTTGCCGATATCGCATCTTTACAGTTGCATATTCCATTGGGTTGTGCTAGTATATAAGCATGAACACCAATCGGAGTTTCACGGAACAGATGGCTGCCGTCCTCGGGCTGGACGAGCAGATGATTATTCCTTATGGCCGCGATAAGGCTAAGGTGAGCTTGCAAGTGCTCAAGGAGCGTCCCTGTAAGGGTAAACTGATATTGGTGAGTGCGCTTACGCCCACTCCTGCCGGTGAAGGTAAGACTACGGTTTCTATCGGCTTGGCTCAGGGAATGAAAGCCATCGGCAAAAATGTGTGTTTGGCGTTGAGAGAGCCCAGCATGGGGCCTGTGTTCGGCAGAAAAGGCGGTGCCACCGGTGGCGGTGCTTCTTCCATTACTCCCGGTGAGAGTATCAACTTGGGCTTTACGGGGGATTTCCCCGCCATTACCGCTGCCAACAACCTGTTGGCTGCCGTGATTGATAATGCTCTCTTCTACAAAACCACGCGTCTGGACCAAAATAAAGTGACTTGGAAGCGCGTGATGGATATGAATGACCGCGCTCTCCGCAATATTGTTATCGGATTGAACAAGAATGGTGTGGCTCGTGAGGACGGTTTCAATATCACCCCTGCATCTGAGATTATGGCTTGCTTCTGCCTGGCCGAAGATCGTGATGACCTGCGCCGCCGTATTGATAACATTGTGGTAGGTTTCACGGCGGAGAACGAAGCCGTGTATGCCAAGGAGTTCGGTGTGACGGATTCTTTGCTGGCTATTCTCAAGGAGGCCATTAATCCCAATCTTGTACAGTCTTTGGAGGGTGTGCCTGCTTTTGTGCATGGTGGCCCCTTTGCCAATATTGCTCACGGTTGTAACTCGGTCATTGCCACCAAGATGGCTTTGGCTTGCGGTGATTATGCTGTGACGGAGGCCGGCTTTGCATTTGACCTCGGTGCTGAGAAGTTCTTGGATATCAAGTGCCGTCAGAGTGGCCTTTCCCCCGATGCCATTGTGATTGTGGCCACTATTCGTGCGCTCAAGATGCATGGCGGTGTAGACAAAAAGCAGCTTGACCCCTCCAACCCCGAGGCGGTGAAACGCGGCCTTGCCAACTTGCAGGCCCACATTGAGAGTGCCAAGCTTTATAAGCGCCCCGTTACCGTGGCTATCAATCTTTTCGAGGCATTTGATACCGAGGAGGAGATTGCTGCCGTTAAGGAGCTGTGCGCCTCCATGGGTGTTGGTTGCGCCGTGGCCAATGTGTTCGGTAAGGGTGGCGAGGGCTCTGTTGAGCTGGCCCGATTGGTGACGGAGAGCATTGAGAATGCTGAGAATCCTCCCTTTGAGTGCCTGTACTCTTTGGATATTCCCGTGGTAGAGCGTATGGCTACCATTGCCCGCAGCATTTATGGTGCCGAGGGCGTGGTGCTGACTCCCGCCGCTAAAAAGAAATTGGCTCTTATGGAGGCCAATGGTCTTACCGACCTCCCCGTTTGCATGGCAAAGACTCAGAACTCTCTCTCAGACAATGCCAATCTGCCCGGCCGTCCCACCGGGTTCACCATCACCGTGCGCGATTTCGAAATCGCCAACGGTGCCGGCTTCTTGGTAGCGCTGTGTGGCGATATCATGCGTATGCCCGGTTTGCCCAAGGTTCCCTCCGCCTGTGATATCCGCGTCGATTCCGATGGTAATATCACCGGCATGAAGGGTTGATGCCTGCGGGTGTTTGCCTCATCTTTATGGTGGACAGCGTGTTGTATGGCACGCTGTCCTCTCTTTTTTAGATTTTCCTGAATTCTTTTTAATGGAAATAATAAATAAAACTTGACTATTTTGCTGTTTGTCATTACACTTACGTGCGTACGAAGCTCAGATACAGTATCTGCGCGCAAATGAACTCGACTCGAACATTGAACAATGAGTACTCCTGAAGAAATGAAGAAGAATACCATGGGTGGTGTTGCCGCTCTTCTGTTGGCTGTTGGCGTTGGTGTCAGCGTTGTCAGCTGCAAAGAGGAAGCCACCGCTCCTGCTCCTGAGCAAGCTGCTGATAAGCCCGCTGCAGTAGAAACGACCGCCCCTGCCGTTGTTGAGGATGAGCCCGCCGTTGTAGAGCCCACCCCCGCCGTTGAGGAGGAGCCTGCCGTTGTAGAGCCCGCCCCCGTTGTTGAGGAGGAGCCCGCCGTTGTAGAGCCCGCCCCCGCTGTTGAGGAGGAGCCCGCCGAGGTGGATGCTGCTCAAGCTGAGGCTGAGCGTTTGGCCGCAGAGGCCGCCGCTGCAGAGGCTGCTGCCAAGGCTGAAGCCGAGCGCATTGCTGCTGAGCGTGCCGCCACCGTTAATTCTTATCTGGACCGCGTGAATGCCGCTGCCCCCAAAGCTGCTACGGCTCAGCTGTATCAGAAGCGTTTGCAGACCCTCCTGCCCATGATTGCCGAGGGCCAGAACGTTAACGTAACAACCGCCGAGACCAAAGGTAACACGGCTCTTCACTATGCCTGTGCATCCGGTGATGTAGAGCTGGTTAAGTGGCTCATTGAGAACGGCGCCGATGTAAACGCCAAGACTGAGGCCGGCAAGACCCCCATCGAGTGTATCGGTGGTGATAAAGCTGCTGCCGATGCTTTGTACCTGTTGCTTAAAGGTACGGAAGCTCCCGTAAACGAGTAAGCATGAGACGGCTCTTCCACTTCCTTTGCGCTGCGTTTATCGGTATTACATCGGCTCATGCCGGGGCGGTACCACGCCCGGTGGTCATTGATATCGGTCATCAGTACACCGCCTCGGGCGCTGAGTCTCCCGACGGTAAAATCAATGAGTACGCCTTTTGGGCTCAATATGCCATTGAAGTGCGCAAAGAAGTGGAAGCCGCCGGCTATCCTTGCATTATCACGAATCGTAGCGAGGCTCCTACCAAGGAGCCTCTTGCTACGTACAACAAAGAGTCCGGCGTGGTGCACCTGAATAAGCCGGACAAGAACGCCAAGCGTTACCCTTCTACGCACCACCCGGAGCACATAGGAGCCGGCATGATAAGTGCCGATTATGCCATTGAAAAACGTGCCCTCTGCGCCGTATTCCTGCACCTTAACAGTGTGGGCTCCAAGTGGTCCACAACCCCGCCTACCGGTCTTATCATTTGCAATAAAAACAACGGTAATGCGCTGGGTGAGGCCGTGTGTGAGGCCATGCTCACCGACCTGCTTGACCAACCCGGCGGTATGCCTAACGGTAAAAAGGGCATCAAGGTAATGCCCCGTCACATCGGCTCCCAATCCGGTGCCGGGTGGATGAATACCCTTGATGCTGAGAATATACCTGCCATCATTTTTGAGGCCGTTTATGTGAACAACCGCGGCCATGTTGATTTTATTTCAAACGATGCCAACGCCCGCAAATTGGCTCGAACCATTGCCAAGGGTATTGTGAACTGGCTGAAAACCAATCACCCCTTGCCTCCCGCAGAACCGGAGGCTCCTGCTGCCCCTTTGCCCATATACACCATGGAGGTATTCCCTGCCGATACGGTGCCGGTTCCGCGCTCTTTTTTGCCCGATATGTACGGTGTTTCTGCCTCCGACTTGCCCGATATGTACAAACAGGTGATATTGAAAGGCGCGGAAACTCCGGCTGAGTCTGTTCTGCCGGAGGAGGAACAGCCCGATGCGGCAAAATAAGTAACCGCATTTTGCAGAGCCGGTTTTTTCTTAAAAATGCGGTGAATTGTAGAATGTTTATTCCATATTTCGTTCAATAATAAATAGAGGGAGTATCGTTCACCGTGAAAAGAACATCCATGCGATTACCGAAAGGGAAGCGCCCGGCTGCCGGGAGACCGGTGACTTCGTCATTGGTACACTCAAAAAAATCCGGGGGGAGCGGGGCAATTGTTGCCCCGGTGCTTGTGTTGCTGGTAATAGGCGGTATTTTGCTGTTTGTTCTCTGTCAGGGTAATGAGCCGCCCCCACGGAAGTCCGTAGCTCAGGATGCTACCACAGGGGCGCAAGAGCACGCTTCCTCAGCGGAAGCTCAGGTGGGTAAAAAGAAGAAACCCGTTCGCAGAAGGCCCGTGGTGAAAGAGCATTTTACTGCTACGGAGCAGAACATGCCCGAAACGCAACAAGCAACAACCACCCCCATACCTCAAGAAGAGCCGGAGGAGGAAGAAGAGGAGCCGGAACCGGAGGAAGAACCTGCTGAGGATGTTGAGGAAGAAGAAACGCCTCACGGCATTGCTGACGACAGTCCTGAGGCTGTTGCCCGCTTTGAAGCATTGTTGCAACAGCATCTTGCCGATGAGGATTACGAGGGCTTGCGTGATACCTTGCGTGCAGAACTGGAGACTCAGTATCCGGGGCTGTTTGATGTTAAGGTGAGCCAAAAAACGGCGGAAACGGTACCGGCATCTGCCTACGCCGCTATGCCCTCTGCCAATCAATTGAAGGTAAAAGGTAAACCGGCATCCAAGGCCTTAGCGGTGTATTACTGCCTCTCCTTGCTGACGGAGGATTCTGCCCCGGATGCGATGGAAAAGCCCTTCATGACCTTTTTGTTGACCGATAAACGAGGCCCTGCCGAGGCTTTCTTCAAAGGATTGTCCAGAAAGAAAGTGCCGGCCGAAACGGCGGCTGAGATGATGGCCGAGTTACGCACTACCTATGCCGAGACTCCTAAAAGGGCGTTCCGCTCCATTGCCCCTCTTACGGCATCTGCTGACAAAATGCAGGTGAAAAAGTATTATCCGGTAGATAAAAAGGTGATTGAAAAAGAAATTGCCAATATTCTCAAAACACGCCCATCTCATGGGGCTGATGAAGCTCAACAAGAAGCTATTAACCTGAGCAATGTATATCGCTATATTTGTGGCGTGCCTCCGTCGCTCAAATATGATAAAACATTCGGTGAACAAGCCGAAAAAGCTGCAGCTGCTTGTGAACGGGCCGGCTGTTTGTCTCACGATTTGGGAGATTTTACCGATGTATGCAATCTTTGCCGCGCGTGCTATATGCGTGTGGAAACTGTGTCCTCTTATATGAACGACCATGGCTTGAGTAATCGCGAGCAGCGTAAACACCGCTACTGGGTGTTGGATGCCTCTGCGGCAAAAGTGGCCTTTGGTCAGTCCGGAACTTTCCATGCCATGCGCGTGTTAGATCATTCTTGCACTATCCCTCGGAAAGGGGCATACAGCTATCCGGGGCGTGGGTTCTTCCCCTCCCGTTATCTGCATGGTGATGGGTGGAGCTATTATACGCCTCCCGGTGTGACGGTGGGTGCGAATCCTAAAGTGGAGATGTGGTGTTTGTCCCGTTCTCCCAAAAAACGCATGACGGATGCAGACCTGCACCGTGCTCGCCCCATTGCCGTATCTGCCGTGTTCCCTAATGGAAATTACCTTGTGTTTGAACCTGATTACAATGACCCTCTATTCAGACGCAATAAATCCGGTCAAATAACGGGTATATATTGGGTGCGTGTCTCTTGGAGCGGATTTATGGATGAATACGTGGTGGAATTGTACTGAAATCGGGTATGATGGGCCCCCCTCCCGTATACCCATTTCTCCTTTTTTTATTTTTTTCTTGTAAGTGCCTGTTTGAATTGCTAGCATATCAACATGATACGCAACATCATATCTGCCATTCTTTTGTTGGCTGCACCTTTTGCAGATGCCGCACCCAAGGGAAAAGCGCCCAAGACTCTCCCCGGTGGGTGGGTATATGAGTGGGGCGACGAGTTTAACGGCCGTAAACTCAACACCAAGAAATGGGCTTATGAGCTGGGTGTGGTGCGCAACCACGGCGCTTCTCAAGCCTATACCAAAGATTGTGTGAAAGTGAGAGACGGCAAGCTGATTTTGATTTCCAAGGCCAAAGAAACCCCGAATTGTGTTTATCAAGAAGGCTCGGGTGATTGGCGTGCTCAAATCAAAACGCAACCCTTTGCCAGTGGCTCGGTTACAACCCGAGATGTTAAGCATTTTGAATATCCCGGTCGTTTGGAGTTCCGTGCCAAAGTGCCCAAGGCTAAGGGGGTATGGCCTGCTATTTGGACCATGCATGTTAACCAATACGGCTGGCCCGCCAATGGTGAAATTGATATTCTGGAGCATATCTCCCAAGAGCCCGATACATGCTATTCTATTTTCCGCTGGGGTAAAAATGGTGGTAATGAGGAACACAAGGTGATTCGCACTACAAATCTGCCTGATTACAGCAAGAAGTTTCACACCTATGTTTTGGAGTGGGATGAAAATGTGATGCGTATTCTCATTGATGATAAAGAAATAGGTCGTGTCAATATATCGGATGCGGATTATCCCAATGGCGATAACCCGCTCAAGACCCCGTGTTATATCATTATGAATACTGCGCTCGGTGGGCAGGGTACATGGCCGGAAAAGGCAGACCCCAAGGATTACCCCGTGCAGTTCGAGATTGATTACGTGCGCTATTATACGAAAAAGAAGTAAAATACGTAAGAAAGCTGCCCGCTGAACAACCGAATGGTGGCGCTCGCACTTGCGAGCGCAGCGAGCCTGATTTCTGAGCCTCGCTACATGGCGAGGCGTCATGCGATAGACGGGGGTGGAGCTGCGTCAGCAGCGAAACGCCCGGCTCTTTTATACCGCCACTGATGTGGGCTTATCAATTTGTCAGTCGGCGACGATTGAATTCATGTTTACAAACGGCGCTTGCATGAGAGCTCGCTGCGCTCGCATGTTTCGGTTAGCAGGCAGCGTAAGCCCAAAGTCTCCAATTTATTCCACCGCCCCGGCGGCGCGGAGCAGGGCGCGTTTAGAGGCTGTTTTGGCGTAAATGAGGGGCGTAAACCCATGGCGGTTGCGTACGCTCACGTTGGCCCCGTATTCTATGAGCAGCTCGGCAAAGGCATCTTCACAATCGGTGCTTACGGCACGCATGAGCAGGGTGTTTCCCTCGGTGTCCGTCAGGTCGGGTTCCGGGCGTGCTTTCAGGATTTTTCTGAATTGAGAAAGGTTGTTTTCATCCATGGCGCGGCACAGCTCGGTGTAGGCTTCTGCTGCGTTGGTAGGTAGGGTGGGGCGACCGGTGATGCGGTTTACGATTTCTTGTGCTTCGGGCCCGGCTTCCATGGCTGCTTGCAGGGCTGTGGGGCCACCACGGCGGTATAAATCCGGGCGGGCGCCATGCTCCATCAACAGGTTGAATACGGCCAAATCGGCGTATTCTGCTGCAAGAATGGTGGCGGTGTAGCCTGATTTGTCCATCAGGTTAGGATCCGCCCCGGCACGCAAGAGGATTTTGACGGTATCATAGCCGCCGGTTTCTACGGCTGTCATCAGGGCTGTTTGACCATGCTCGTTTTTGGCGTTAAGGTCTACCCCCTCTTCTATCAGGAATACGACAAAGCTGTGGAAATGGCCTGCAATGGCATTTTGCAGCGGCGTGCGGCCGCGTGAATCGCCGCAGGGGGAGGAGAGAGCGGCCGGGTTATTGACGGCTTGCAGCGTTTGCTGCAACAGAGATTCGGCTACGGCGCGGTCGGTGGGATTTTTACCTCGCTCTGCCAAGAAAGAGGTAAAGGCAATGGCGTCATCCAGCGTTTTGATGGGGATGGTATGCAAATCTTTGCGCGCAACATCAGGCAGCAGGGCGGCGAGCTCCATGGCTGCATAGGTGTTGCCGGCGGCAATGGCAGTGCGCAGGGCAAGGCGGTCTCCCTCTTCCACGGAGGCGCCTTGCTCCAACAGGCGGCGCACAAGCGTGCGGCTGCCACCGGCTGCGGCATAAACCAACAGGGAGCGCCCGGCTTGGTCGGGCGGCATATCGGCCTTGCCACCCAGCAAGAGGCATGCCTCTGCATTACCGGCGGCGGCTGCCAACATGGCGGCATTAACGCCTTGCTTGTTACGGGATTCCGGGGTGGCACCTTTGCGCAGCAACAGCTCTACAACATCGGTGGGGGCATTGGCCGCCGCGGCCATGAGGGCCGTGTTGCCGTTGGCATCTGCGCGGTCGGGGCGTATCCCCATATCCAATGCCGTTTGTACTAAGGAATACTCCCCGCCTTGTGCTGCCGCCATCAGCAAATCATAGCCATCGCGGGTCAGCAGGCGTGGATTTGCCCCGCGGCTGAGCAGGGTATGAAATAAATTGACATTACCGCCTCGCGCGGCAAACAAAATGGCGGAGTGCCCTTTGCTGTTGAGCGCATAGGCATTTGCCCCGGCTCTTAATAAACGGTTGCCTATCTCTTCATTGCCACCCAGGCAGGCATAATGAAATATGGGGGTGCCGTTGGTGTCCGTGCGTTTTTCCGCCCCGGGCAACATGCGTTGTACGGCATTGAAAATGCTCTCGTTGCCACCTGCGGCGGCCAGCATGAGCAGGTTGACTCGCCCGGGCGCTTCGGCCTCCGGTTTGGCCCCGTGTATGTGCAGTAGGTCATTGAAGGTGCTTTCAGCCCCGGCAGCGGCGGCCAGCATGAGAGCCGTCATGCCTTGTTTGTTGCGTGCCTCAATGGGGGAGCCCAGGCGTATGTTTTCCATGGCGCTGCGCAGTTGTCGCGCGTGCCGGCGTTGAAAGCTGTTTTTTTCATCCGTGGCCTCTGCACACGTGGTTTGAGGCTCTTGCAGAGGTAATTCGGCTGCGGATTCTGCCTGCGGCTGCTGTGCCATCAGCGCAGCAGCCGTCAGTATCCAAGTGGTGGCAGAAATCCGTTTCATGCGGTAACCGTATGCGGGCAATCATTTGATGCCGCTGCGGGTGAGCAGGGCTGCGGGGTCGGGGTCGCGTTGCATGAAGTCTCGGTAAAGCTCTGCGGCGGGGCGACTGTTGCCTTGAGAAAGAATGCAGCGGCGGAAATCACGCCCCGTGGCGGGGTTGAAGATACCCTCTTTCGCAAAACGTGAGAAGGCGTCGGCCTCCAGCATCTCCGCCCATTTGTAGGAGTAGTAGCCGGATTCATACCCACCGTTGAAAATGTGGGAGAAACAGCGCAGGCAACTGTTGCCCTGCTCGGTAAGGGCGATGCGGTAGTCTGCCAAGATTTCGCGGTCCACTTCTTCGATGTTGCGGTTCAGGTATTTCTCGGTATAAGTGTGAAGCTCTAAATCAATCTTGCCGAAGCAAAGCTGGCGCATGAAGAATGAGGCTTCGCCGTAGTTGCGTGCGGCCAGCATCTTCTCTTTCAGCTCAGCGGGCAGGGGGGTGGCGCTTTCCCAATGGCGGGCAAAGCGGTCCAATGCCTCGCTTTCCCAGCACCAGTTCTCATTGATTTGGCTGGGCAACTCTACAAAGTCCCATGCCACGTTGCAGCCGCTGAGGCTCTCTACCTCCACATTGCTCAACAGTTGGTGCAGCAGGTGCCCGAACTCATGGAAGACTGTTTGTACCTCGTAATGGGTGAGAAGGGCGGGTTTGTCGCCTACGGGTTTGCTCATGTTGCCGCACATCAGGGCCAAGTGGGGCAGGCGTGCCTTGCCGTTCATGGGGGGCAGTCCGCAGCTCAGGCAATCCATCCAGGCGCCGGCACGCTTGCTGTCGCGCGGGTACCAGTCTGCGTAGAAAGAGCCCAGGTGCTCGCCGCTCTCTTCATCGTGTACTTCGTAGAACAGTACCTCGGGGTGCCATACTTCTACCGTGCCCTCAGGCAGGCTCTCTCCCTCTGAGATACAGGCGGTGGGCTTTTGGGTAAGGCGTATGCCGTATAAACCGGAGTAGATGGAGAACATGCCCTCCAGCACTCCCTGCATGGGGAAGTAGGGGCGCAGCTCTTCACTGTCGAAATCATACAGTGCTTTGCGGCGTTTCTCGTTCCAATAGGCCACATCCCAGGGCTTCATTACGGGCATGGCCGTGCCGCTTTGCTCTTCGGCAAACAGGCGTATGGCCTCTTGCTCTGCCAAAAAGGCGGGTTTAACACGGTCGTGCAGGTCGTTAATGAAGTTGAGTGCGGTTAACCCCGTACCGGCCATGCGGCGGGCCGTTACGTAGTCTGAGTATCGCTCATAACCCAGCATGGCGGCTTTTTCGGCACGCAGGCTGAGTATCTCGTTGATGAACCCCGTGGTGTCATATTGGCCTGTACCCTTGTCATTCATGGCATGCCAAATGCGGCTGCGCAGCTCTTCATGGTCGGCAAAGGTCAATACGGGCTGTACGGAGGTGAATTGAAGCGTGAATCGCCATTGAGGAGCTTCCTCGCTACCGTAGCCTTTGGAGAGAGCATCTTGGCGGGCGTTTTCGCGGGCGGATTCCGGCAAGCCTGCCAGCTCTTGCTCGTTGTCCGTCACGTATTCCCAAGCGTTGGTGGAGTCTAATACATGTTCTCCGAAGCTTTGTGAAAGCATGGCCAACTTGGTGGATATTTCGGTGAAGCGTGTTTTTTGCTCATCGGTGAGTTCTGCTCCGTTTTCACGGAAATCACACAGTGTTTCTTGAATGAAGCGTTGTTTTACCTCGCTGAGCTCAGCTACCCAGGGCATATCGGCAGCTTTTTTCAGCACGGCGTACAGTTGCGGATTGAGTGTGATGCTTGAGGAGTAGATAACGACCTCAGGCATTAGCTCATTGATAACCTCTCGTATCTCGGGGCTATCCATCACGCTGCTCAGGTGGTGCAGACGGTGCCAACCGCGCATGACGGCGGCGCCCGATGCCTCCAACGCTGCAAAGCTGTTTTCGTAGGTGGGTTCCGTTACCGAGCAGATAGCTTCTACGGCCGCTTTGGCTTGCTCAATGGCCTCACGTATTTCCACTCGGGCACGAGCAGGGGTAAGCTTGCTCCACTCTACCAATAATTCACTGTTCAAAAAAGGTTTGTCATTCATGCTGTGTTTACTATACCACCCCATACCCTGTCTGCGCAAGCCGTTTCCGCTCCTTCTGCGTCATTTATGCCTCGGTAGCGTATGGTGACGAATGTGCGGGGGCGCCCGGATGTTGATACACCTGAGCGGTCTATGCGCTCTTAAAATGAGACATTATAAAAAGCCACCGTGCGGAGTTGC